>CAWVJG010000025.1:0-2595 GCA_963929465.1 Bacillota bacterium | reverse complement strand
ATTCTATTTTTTTGTTCATTTAATTCTTTTTTATACATATTTGGAACTCTTTCTGCCCACTTTGTAGCTTGCTCTATTGTTCTTCCTTCAGATAGATATTTTTGTATTTTTTTTTCTGTAACCTTATCCACTTCTTGTTCATATATGTGTGCTTTCTGTTGGTAAATATCTATAATTTGTTCTAATTTTGGAAAATACTTTTGCTCTTTATCATCAAATAAAGCATTTCTTTGTAATTCTACTATTTCTTTACTATATCTTTCAAATAAAAATGCTATATTTTCATCAGTCTTTAATGTGCTTTCCAATTTATCAGCATATAACTCATATATCTTATTATAAATGTTCACAATATCACTTTCATTTGTTACATTTTCAATCAGTTTATAAAAATCTAAAAGTATATTATCTGTTCCATTATTAAAATTTTCAAATAATAAATTATATTTTTCATCTCCTAGTAATGTAAATAAACTGGAATATAAATTACCTTTTATTCCTTCTGTTCCTACATTTGCTCTATATCCATTTATATCTACTAATTGTCCTTTATTGTCGTTTTGTGTTTCTATAATCTTTTTTGATATTTCCTCTCCATTTTCTATAAAAACATAAGGATTATTTTTCTTATAATCTATTGTTTCTAACATATTTTGAACTTCTGTTTTTTCTATATCCATCCCTTGCATTAGCTGTTTAAATTTTTCTTGTATTTTTTCCATTGCTCTTGTATAATCAAGTTCCTGCATTTTGGATATATCAGTATTCCATACCATTTGTTCTTGCATATATTTGATTTCAGAATATATATTTTGTGCTTTTTCCATATCCATTTCTTGAATATTGTTTAATTTTATAAGATATGAATTAAAACAGGTTGTCATACAACTTTGTAATGCCTCACGAGCAACTGTTGGATTTTTCCTTGCATTATCAGAAATTGTTTTTACATCTAATATAATTTTTAAATACGGATATTTGTATTCTTCTTTTTCGCTTTTATTTAATGCCTCTGCAAATTTTGTATCAAATTCTTCTAACATCTCTGGATATGAATAATCTGTTTTATAAGCTGTTGTTTGCAAATACATTTCTAATAATTTTTCTTTTGGAATTATGCACGATATCATATCAGCAATGTTTATGTATGAATCATAAAATGAATCTGAAGAATGACTTTTCGTATAATATCCATTTCCCCAATCCCAAAAATTATCTTGCATATCTTTCAAATGTGTTTTACTATTAAACCATTCTGTCCACATTTCTACTGGGCTATCATCAAAATCAAATCTGTCATTTTTATATTTTTCATAATCTATTAGCAAGAATTCTAATCTTTCTGGCTCATCTTTCCATTTTTTCTTATATTCTTCCATTGTTGTTTGATATGTTTTTCTTAAATATCCATTGCTTTCCAACTGCTCCATATATCTTTCAGGAATATATTGTAAAGATTTTTCTCTATCCTGTGCTGAATTATTATATATATGCCACATTTCATGCTTTAATACTGCTGATAGTTTATCTGATTTTGTATAAACAACACCCATTTCAGAATGTGCTGAAGCAATAGCACCATAATAATAATAATATGCTACTTTTACTTTATCTGTAATATTTTCTATCAATTCTTTAATATGCCCACTATGTTTTTCTCCATAAGTTTGTTTAAATTCGTCATAAGCCTCGTTTAAAATTTGATATACTATTTTATCTATATTTATATCTTTTGAAACAATATTCTCTTTATCATCCATTTAATTTCCTCTATATTACATTTCTGATTTAATTTTCAATATTTTTTAGTGTAGTTGCCCTTGATTTTTTCTATTTTCTCGATTTTTATTATATTCTTCTTCTGATTGAGCTTTTTGTCTTTCCATTTTTTCAAGTAATTGATTTTTTTTATGATAATTGTATTTCTTCTTATTATATCAAAGCAACTAAATGATTACAATAATTTTTATTGATTATTTGGGAACAGTTTTATTTCTGGCAGTAACAATTTATTATTGAAACAAAATCCAAAAGCCTTGTGCATCAGTCCGTATAGGTTCTGGTGCATGAAGTATTTTTATTTATATCAATTTTTTAACACACTCCTTTTGTAACATACAAAAATGCATCACATGAGGTCGTTTGTCGATAAAATTAACAAATTCCCCCCTCAAACGATTACCTATGGTGCTCATTCTTCAGTACCAACAGAGTAAACAATATGTGTTTAATTGTTTAAATGCATTAAATACTAGTAGAATGGGACAAACTCATATTGAAATTTTTAAAAATGTAAAAGCTAAAATATTTATAATTATAGAATAACATTAATGTAGCAAATATATTGCGTGATTTATCCTTATATAATATATAAGTTCATTTATTACAAAACTACTACTATTTTCAAAAATTACATATTAAATGAAAGTATATTGATTTTATTCATAATTTTGTTTAAAATTGAACTTTTTAATAAATAAACTATACAACAAGAATAAAAAATTTCATTGTCAATAATTTTTGAATATTTCACTAAAAAATAACTTTATTTTATTAGCGAATATTTCACCATATGTACAATCTTGAGTTCCGCTC
>CAWVJG010000024.1:0-11160 GCA_963929465.1 Bacillota bacterium | reverse complement strand
GTTATGACAATGATAAAAGAATTAGAAGTGGAATTAAATATGCTTTAATTCGAGCAACATATAATGGACATGCATGTGTTATAAAAGAAAATTTAATTGAATTTGTTATTTCTTTGTTAGATGTGATGTCTGAAAATATAGAAGATGGTTTAATAGAATTAAGAGCAAATGATGAAATTGTTATAGAAGAAAGAAATGATGGTACGGGAACATGGATTTATTTAGCTAATTTTTATTATACAGAACAAGAAATTGCACTTCGAATAAAACAATTACAACAAGCTTCTAATGTGAAGAAAATAAAAAATATACAAACTATTTTAAAGAAAATAGAATTAAATTCTAATATAGAATTATCAGAAAAGCAGAAAGAAGCTATTGAATTGGTAAATGAAAATAATGTAACCATTATTACTGGTGGACCAGGAACAGGAAAAACAACCATTATTAAAAGTATCATTGATATTTATCAACAAAAAGGTAATAAAGTAGTCTTATGTGCACCAACAGGAAGAGCAGCTAAAAAAATGACAGAAACAACAGGAAAGGAAGCTTCAACATTACATAGATTATTAGAAATTGGAAAAATAGATGAAAATAATTTTTACCAAACCAGTACAGAATATGAAGGTGCACCAATTGATGCAGACTTAATTATTGTAGATGAGTTATCGATGGTAGATATGTTTGTGATGAGTTATTTATTAAAATGTATATATAGAGGAACAAAATTAATTTTAGTAGGAGACTGTGATCAATTATCTTCAGTAGGACCAGGAAATGTATTAAAAGATTTGATTGCATCTGAGCAAGTGGTAACAGTACATTTGGATAAAATTTTTAGACAAGCTGCTAAATCAAAGATTATTTTAAATGCCCATAGAGTAAATAATGGAGAACCTTTTATTTCAAAAGGGGACGAGGAGTATACAGAAGAAACTATGGAAGATTTTTTCTATATTAATGAATCTTCACAGGAAAAAATATTAGAACAAGTATTATCTTTATGCACAGGAAGATTAAAAAATTATGGAGATTATGATTTTTTCCAAAGTATACAAGTTTTAACTCCAACTAAAAAAGGAATGTTAGGAACAAGAGAATTGAATAAGGCATTACAAGAAAGATTAAATCCTAATGTATATGAATTACCTGAAAAAGCCAATATGGGAGCAATTTATCGAGCAGGCGATAGAATTATGCAAGTAAAAAATAACTATGACATGGATTGGGAAAAAGAAATAAATGGAAATGTAGAAGTGGGAAAAGGTGTATTTAATGGAGAGATTGGAACAATAAAAGAAGTTAGTGAAAAGAATAAGATTATCGAAATTCAATTTGATGATGATAAAACAGCCTATTATGATTATACCGAATTAGAGCAAATAGAACATAGTTATGCCATTACGATACATAAAGCACAACGGAAGTGAATTTGATGTGGTTATTATGGTCGTTCCACCTTCAGCACCAGTTTTATTAACAAGAAATTTATTATATACAGGAATTACGAGAGCAAAAAAATTGTTAATTGTTATCGGAAGCGAGAAAATCGTAAAATTTATGATACAAAATGTGGATAGTAAGAAAAGAAATACAGGATTAGAATATAAGTTGAGAAATTTATAGTACTAGAAATCTCACAAAATGTAACAAAGCGAGGTGATTAAAAAAATTATTAATATTATAAATATATTGTTTCCACCAATTTGTGGAATTTGTGGAAAAATTAATCAAGAGGGATTGTGCAATAAATGCAAAGTAAAATTACAAGAATTAGAAGAAAGCAGTATAATAAATATAAATTTAGAAAATAAATATTTTCATGAATTAATATATATTTTTAAATATGAAGGTCTTATTCGAAAACTAATTTTAGATTATAAATTTCATGAAAAGCCATATATGTATATTAGCATAGTGGCTTTTATTTTAAAAAATAAAACAATTTATGAAAAATTGCAAAGTTATGACACAATCATTCCTGTTCCAATTAGTAAAAAAAGAATGAAAGAACGCGGATATAACCAAAGTTTGTTAATAGCTAAAAAAATAAGTAAAGATGTAAAAATTCCATTACAAACCAATTGTTTATTTAAAACCAAAAATATTATCGAACAAAGTAAATTAAATAAAGAACAGAGAAAAGAAAATATACAAAATGTATATAAATTAAAAAATAAAGAAATACTAAAAAATAAACGAATTTTATTAATTGATGATATATACACAACTGGCAGTACAGTAAATGAATGCTCAAAAATATTACAGCAAGGAATGCCAAAGAAAATAGATGTACTGGTATTGGCAAAAGACTAAAAGGGATGGAATGATAATGGAAGATTTAGTTGAAAGTATTTTGGATTATATACGATCAGATTATACAGATTATGCTATTATGATAAACGGTGAGTGGGGTTCGCGGAAAAACCCATTTTTGGAATCATAAAATCAGAAAAAAAATAGAATCCATGCAAGTAAATGGAAAAAAGTATACTACCATTTATATGTCTTTATATGGAATTTCTAATTTAGAAGACATTAGTAAGAAATTTTTTATTGAAACAACTCAATTAATGGATAAGAATTTAAGAAGATATATGGAAGCAAATGAACAAACCAATATACCAGAATATGCAAAAACAGGAATTGATATGGCAAACTTTTTTGGAGTAACGCAAAGTGGAAACAAGGTAGATTATGCAGAATTTTTTTCAACAGAAGATAAAGTGCTTTGCTTTGATGATTTAGAAAGAGCAAATGTAGATGTTATTGATATTTTAGGATATATTAATAACTTTGTTGAACATGACCACATAAAAACGATTATTATTTGTAATGAGAAGGAACTGTCAACTAAATTAAAAAGTTCTAATCTTGAAATGAAAACATTTATAGCGACGTATTTATTGGATAAACAAAATGAACTTAATGATGTAGATAAACCAATTGTTGAAAAGATACAAAAAAAGATTGAAACGGTATTTGATAAAGCAAATGATTATGAAAGAATTAAAGAAAAATTGATTGGTGAAACGTTTGAATATGTACCAAAATTTGATTATATTATTAATGGAATATTAATGAGATATGAAAATAATACAGAATTAATTCGCTTTTTAAGAGAAAATACGGGATTCATTATTTCAACTTTTAAAAGAAGTGGTACTAAAAATTTAAGAATTTTAAAACATGCTTTAAATGATTTTAAAAAGATATATGAAATGGTAAAAAAATCATATCCCAATACGACTAACAAAGTTATGCAAACTATGTTAATATTTACAATTGCTATATCTTTTGAAATAAAAGCAGGAAAAGTAACCAAAGATAAATTTATGAACATTAAAGATAATGAAGAATATACATCCATACTTGTATCTTCCAGAATATTAATAGATAATAGACAATTTTATATTAAAGAATTTGATAGTAATTATTATTATAATTTTAAAACAGAATATAGATTTTTTAAGTTTATAGAATATTATGTGAGAACCAGAATATTTGATATGAAAACATTTAAAGAAAATATGGAAACAATTAGAAATACGGTAGATATAGGAAATTTACCAGCATATAAACGATTACTGATAGAAGAATATTGGAAAATATCTGATGACGAATTTGATAAAGTTATATCTGATATTATAGAAGATGTAAAACAAGGAAATCTGAGATTAATTGATAATATAAAGATATATGCATATTTTAGTTATTTTTCTAAGAAAAATTTAATTAACTATGATTTGAAAACAATAAAAAATGTATTTTTTTACGGCATGAATTTGGCATCATTAAAATCAGAATATTGTGAGAATGTAAATGAAGAATTGGAAAAAATAGCAATTGATGAAGTAGCAGAAGATATGAATGACATTTTAAAACATTTTAATATATTAAATGAACAATTACATGATAAAATGCTTAAAGAAAAAGCAGAAGAAATCTTTGAATATATTCCAATGAAAATGGAATTATTCTATGAGAAATTTGATAAAGAATGTATGAATATTCCAATATTCAAATATTATGACCCATATCAAATGTTTCAAAGGATTTCTTGTGCAAGTAATGAAGATATTGTCTTAATTAAAGAAAAATTAGTGAATAGAGCAAATAAATATGCAAAACAAATTGAACAAGAAATTAAAAATATAAAACAATTAAAACAGATTATTGATGATTATTTAGATGGGAAAGATCCTTCTATCAAAATTGTCATGCTAAAAGAATTTTCGAAAGATTTAGGATATATCATTAATAAATATAAACCAACATTGTTTCCTAAAAAAGAAGAAACATCAGAAAACATACAAGAAACAGAAAGTAAATAAATAAAAAAGGAAGAAAGGTTAGTTTTACAACTAATCTTTTTTTGACAAAAAATGAATAAAAAAGAAACAATAAGAAATAATAAAAGTATAACAAAATTATAAAACAAAAGGGAGGTCAGTTGAAAAATAATTACAATTTGGACTGCATCAAATTTTTTTCAACCTGATTTGTACCCAGAGAAAGGAATGGTTTTAATTATGAAAGCAACAGGTGTCGTAAGAAGAATAGATGATTTAGGTAGAATTGTTATACCAAAAGAAATTAGAAAAGTTTTAAGAATAAAAGAAGGAGATCCATTAGAGGTATTTACAGATAGAGAAGGACAAGTGATATTAAAAAAATATTCACCAATTGGAGAACTATCTGAATTTGCAGCAGGATATGCAGAAACCTTGTCAAAAACAACTGGACATATTGCATGTATCACAGATAAAGATACAGTGATTGCTGTATCAGGAGGTTCTAAAAAAGAATTTTTAGAACAAGATGTTAGTTCAGAATTAGAACAATTAATGGAAGATAAAGAAGTCTATACAAGTAAGGAAAATAGTGATGTAGCAATGCCAATAACAAAAAATGATAATAATGAAAGAAAATACAATGCACAAGTAGTATATCCAATTATTTCAAATGGAGATACCATAGGAACAGTTATATTAATGTCTAAAGAGGCTAACCAAAAAATGGATGAAGTAGAAAAAAAAGTGGCTCAATCAGCAGCTACATTTTTAGGAACACAAATGGAAATATAAAAAGTCAAATTTTTATAAAATTTGACTTTTTTAATATTTTATAGTAAAATATATCAAGTTGTTAGCTATAGAGCTAAAGGATGAGATTTTATTAAATAAGTACTTTGTTAAAAAGAAACTAAAAAATGAGATAATAAAAAGTAAAATTAAGAATGAGATTTTAAAAACAAATTTATGAAAAATGAGAGAATATATATTTAAGAGAAAAATATATATTAAGCGGTTATACAAAAGACAAAAATAAAAAAGTAGAAGATAATGTTTATTCCTGTATTTCTATATGGGAGTCATATTTATTGCATTTTTGCATTGTAGAAAATTATATTTGAGTGAAAAAACAATTATAGTGTATGAAAAAAATTGCTCTAAAGTTTTGAGAAAACAAAACTTTAGATTTTAGGAATCTAATGAAATTGCTGAATATAAAAGCAATGGAAAGTTTTCATGAGTAAAATTTGTCTATTCATATGGTTTTTATATCAATAAATTTGTTCGAAAAAATCCCAAGCATAAAACAAAATGTATAAGTTTAGTAAAATTGAGAGAATATAAAATAAAGGAAAGGAAGAAAGGAGTTTTTATGACAGACGAAAATTTAAAAAACAATGAAAAATTTGTAAAAAAAGAAAATATAAAAAAAGAAGGAGAAAGACCAAGAAGGCCATATCATAGAAAGAAAAAAGAATTCAATAATAATGAAGGAAAAGAAATAAAAAAAGTAAATGAAAAAAATAATATGGAAATCAAGAATGAAGAGAATAAAGAGGTAAAACAAATTAAAGCAAGAAGAAAAAGAAAGAAAGAAACAGATACAATTTTTAAAAAATCAAATTTAAAAATTATCCCATTAGGTGGATTACATGAGATTGGTAAAAATATTACAGTTTTTGAATATGAGAATGAAATGATTGTAGTAGACTGTGGATTATCATTTCCAGATGATGATATGTTGGGAATTGATTTAGTAATACCAGATGTAACATATTTAGAGAAAAATGTGGACAAAATAAAAGGATTAGTCATTACACATGGACATGAGGATCATATAGGTGCAGTTCCATATTTATTAAAAAAGATAAATATTCCAATTTATGCTACAAAATTGACAGCAGGATTAATTAGAAATAAATTAGAAGAACATAAAATACTTAGAAGTACAGAAATGCACGAAGTCATACAAGGGCAAACCATTTCTTTAGGAAAGAATTTTAAAATTGAATTTATTAGAAGTTCACACAGTATTCCAGATTCAGTAATGTTAGCAATTAAAACACCAGCAGGAACAGTTTTACACACAGGTGACTTTAAAGTGGATTACACTCCAATTGATGGAAAAATTATGAACTTTGGAAGAATTGCAGAATTAGGAAATCAAGGAATATTAGCGTTAATGTCTGATAGTACAAATGCAGAAAGAAAAGGATTTACCATGTCAGAAAGTTCTGTTGGAGAAGTATTTGACAAATTATTCTTGCATTGCACAAAAAGAATTGTGGTTGCTACCTTTGCATCTAATGTGCACAGAGTACAACAAATTGTCAATGCAGCAGTAAAATATAATAGGAAAATTGCTGTTTGTGGTAGAAGTATGATTAATATGATTGAAACTGCAAGAGAGTTAGGTTATATTGAGTGTCCAGAAAATATATTTATAGATATTGATATGATAAATAGCTATGCAGATGAGAATTTGGTTATTATTACAACAGGAAGTCAAGGAGAGCCAATGTCAGCTTTAACAAGAATGGCAGCAGGAGATCATAGAAAAGTAAAAATTACACCAAATGATTTGGTAATTATATCAGCAACTCCAATTCCAGGAAATGAAAAATTTGTATCAAAAGTAATTGATGATTTAATGCAGATAGGAGCAGAAGTAGTATATAGTTCATTAGAAGCAGTACATGTTTCTGGACATGCATGCCAAGAAGAACAAAAATTAATTCTTGCGTTAACAAAACCAAAATATTTTATTCCAGTGCATGGAGAATATAGACAATTAATTGCTCATAGTGAAACAGCACAAAGTATGGGAATTGATAAAGACCATATTATTATGATGGCAAATGGACGAGTATTAGAAATTAATGAAGATAAAGCAGAATTAACATCAACAGTCCCTTGCGGAAGAGTACTTGTAGACGGATTGGGTGTTGGAGATGTTGGAAGTATTGTTTTAAGAGATAGACAACATTTGTCACAAGATGGATTAATCATTATTGTTTTAACAATGGATTCAGCAACAGGAGAGGTGGTAGCAGGACCAGATGTTATTTCAAGAGGATTTGTATATGTAAGAGAATCTGAAAATTTAATGGATGACGTAAAATCTGTTGTAAGACACGAAATCAAAAAATGTGAAGAAAGAGGTATTAGAGATTGGGGAACAATTAAATCAGCTACTAGAGAAAATTTAAGAGATTATATCTTTATGAAAACAAAAAGGAACCCAATGATTATACCTATTATTATGGAAGTATAATAAAAACGTTGAAATACCAGGCTTTTTATAGCCTGGTATTAACTATTTGTTGATAGTTTGTTGATAACGGAATAGGACTTATAAGGTCTAAATAGGTTTTTTGTTATTGATTTGATGCTAAAATATATAACTTTTTTTGTTCTTTATAGGTAATCATTTTTATTGCTTCAAATTTCTCTTCAATTGAAACATGAGAATAAATATCTTCTCCAACATCATCATTACTATGTCCGATTATTGAGTTTATAATTATATCTTTAACTCCAAGTTTACGAAGTTCGTTTCTTAACATATGTCTTGCATCGTGTGCAGTATGTTCAGATACCTCTGGGTGTAAATTCTTAAAGTTATTCTTATAATGGTATAAATAATAATCATAATCCATTTTATTTCCATTGGGTTGCATAAACAAAAATTCATTATTAGGATTATAATATTTTTTATATAAGTGTTTTACAGAAGGATGTATAGGAATTTCTCTATTTATTCCAGCCTCTGTTTTTAATCCACCAATCAAATAGTTATCATCTATAAATATATTAGCAGTATATAATGAAAGTAATTCATCCGCTCTCATTCCTGAATATAATAACATTAACCAAAAGTCTCTAACAAAAATTTCTCTTTCTTTTTTGCTATGTTCTTTTAGTCCTTGTGATCTAGGAGCAAAATTCCATAAATATTCTATTTGTTCATAAGTAAATAATCTTTCTTTTTCTACACTTTTATTTTTGGCTTTTTTTACTTCTTTTTTATTTGAAATATTAGGGATAAATTGAGCATACCCTTTATCAATGATATCTTCTTCTAATGCAAATTTATCAAGATTAATGTATAAATTAACCATTTGCCTTTGCGAATCTATACCTTTTTTACTTTCTTTTAAATGTTTAATAAAATCAGAAGCTCTCAAATCTTTATAAACTTTGTCATACAATTCTTTTGAATTATGAAAAGCCGTTATCATACCTCTACAATAGTTACGACCAAAAGGTTTATTTTTAGGTCTAATATGATATATTTTTTCTTGTTTTTCCTCCTCTTTAGTGAGCATTTTTGCTTCTGCAAATTTTTCATATAGTTGTTTAAACGTATAATTATCCTTTTTTATTTTATTAATAATTTCCTTTTTAGGATCCTTAACAGAAACTAGCGGATATGGTACTTTTGGAAAAAAAACTATTCTATTATATTTATCTTCCTTAATATAAAGTGGTGTAGGTTGTTTGTGGTAATTTTCTAAACATACTAATGCTTCTAGTTCTGATTCGAATGTATCTATAAAATGGTATATATTTCTTCCATTAATATCTTTTCCTATTGTTATTTTTGCTCCCCAAGGTTTTTGTCTTCCGTTTACCTAAATAAGCAGCACACCCGCTACCATTAGATCTTCTCTTTAATTCATGCATAAAAAAACCTCCATTTTATTCAATTACCACTTGAAAAATGAAAGCTTTTTGTATATAATACAAACGTAATCACTTTTAAGTGGTTGCTCCTGGATAATGTGTGGTCATCGCAAATAATTACACATTATCCTTTTTTTTATAGTATATTTCCAGTAAAAACAATATTATCACCGCATTCAATGACAATAGTAATACCTGAAGGGAAAAAATCACTCATTAATGCTGAAAGGGTATTACCTAAAGCTAATCCATAAGTAGAATCATTTTTGGACGTATTAAATATTTCACTATCTAATAATTTAATAAATACTTTTCCTTCTTTTGAGTATATTTCTTGAATTGTATAATTAGCTTTTTTAGGCGTTACAATATAATCACTATATCCTTTGTATTGTTTATTAGCTTTCTCGACAGCTTCTGGTGTTATTTGTTCTGTAGACTCTGTTTTGATTGCTTTAGTATTTGTTTCATTTGGATTCATTATGGAAAATACAGTTATACCAATAATCAATAAAAGTAAAATAATAACTATAAACCATTGACCTGTTATTCTAAACATTTTATTCACATCCTTTCTATTTAAAAGCACTTCTATTTTCGGCTTTTATAATTCTACCAATAATTTTTAATTCTTTAGTATTCTCGATAGGGTAATAAGGATTCATTGCTTGTAATTCAAAGCCATTTTCTTTTGATATAATTTTCCTAATCATATAAATATCGTTATTTAATACAAGACAAGTTTGACCAGATTCATAATTAAAATTAGTAGCAATTATAGCAATATCCCCAATACCCAATAGAGGTAACATTGAATTATCATTTATTTTAAGTGCAAAGGTATTATCGGGAAAAGATTCATTAACTGAAATGTATTTAATTAAAAAATTAGTAATAGATGTCTCTAAATCATTTTTAAAATCAGATAATAATGGAATAGAAGTTGTAATTGTATTATTATTTGTTTTAATTTCATCTTCCTCATCTATGCACATTAAATATGATGGGGAAACTTTAAATAAATTTGAAAGTATTTGTATAGAACTTCTTTTCATGTTTTTTACTTCGCCTTTTTCATATTTTCTGATAGCTGACTTTTGAACACCTATATATTTTCCTAATTCTTCTTGGGTTAACCCGTTTTCAATCCTTAACTGCTTAATTCTTTCTCCCATATTCATAAATTCTCACCTCCATCAAGTGTCTTAATATTATCATATTTCAAACAATTTTACAAGTATTTTTTGAAAAGTGTCTTAAAAATTTAAAAAAGTTTTAAAAATATATTGACAAAAGAAAAATGTTAGTATATTATTTAAGTGTCTTAAAAAGATACTGAAATGAAAGGAGGAAAACAAATGGATATAAATAAGCTTAAATCAAAAATGGCATTAAATGGAGACAATGGAGGCGATTTAGCAAACTACTTAGGAATATCTAGAACTACTTTATCTAGTAAAATGAATGAAACAAATAATGCAGAATTTACACAAGGAGAAATTCAAAAAATTAAAGAAAGATATTCATTAAATAGCAAAGAAGTAGATGAAATTTTTTTTAATTCAAAAGTGTCTTAAAAAGATACAAGAAAGGAAAAATATGAAAACAATAAAAAAATGCGATGACCACACAATAAAAGGAGGAATTGAATTTGAAAGAAAAAGAAATAAGTCCAGTTGAGACATTAACACCATACGAAGCAGCACGAATTATAGGAAAAAACGCAGAATATATAAGAGCAGGTTTAAGAGCAGGAAGGTTTGACTTTGGTAGTGCAGTTCCACCTGAAGAACCAGGAGGAAATTGGGGATATAACATTATAAAAAGTAAATTTTTTAAATATGCAGGAATAGAAGATGAAATTGATAAAAATTAAAAAATGAAAGGGGAATTACAAATGAAATTTATTAGAAAAATTATTGAATTTTTATTAGGAACATCAATTATATGGATTCCAATTGTAGGTTCTATAATTGCTGAAAAATTATCACAAATAATTACAATGGAACAGATAATGACAATAGTATATATATCAATTCCAATTTTATTTATTTCAATTATAAAAATGGAATTTGACGAAGCAAAAGAGGAAAGGAGAAAAAGAAGATATGCCAAAGCAAGATAAATTACATAATTGTTACATATGGCACATTATAACATTAGCAAAAATGAAATA
>CAWVJG010000023.1:0-2581 GCA_963929465.1 Bacillota bacterium | reverse complement strand
CTTTCTTTTAATCTTACAATAGATATTAAAGTACAATTAAAATCTATTTACTTTTATTTGAATAGAATTTATTTTTTTAATTAACTTTCTTAAAAGACATAAGTTTTTAGAAAAAATAGGTTTACAAATAAAGGAAAAAATGATATAATTTTTGTCGAAAAAATATATAAAGGGGATGTAGAAATGTATTTAAAAATTAAAAGAATTGTAGACATTGTACTATCTATAGCATTATTAATTGTATTTTCAATACCAATGATAATCATAAGTATTCTCATAAAATTAGATGATAGGGGAAGTATTTTTTATAAATCTCAAAGAATGGGAAAAGGATTAAAACCATTTTACATATATAAATTTAGATCAATGAGGACATGCAGAAAAGAATTAGATGGAAGAATGAAACATGAAGAAATGGTAACACGAGTAGGTAAGGTAATCAGAAAGACAAGTCTGGATGAATTACCACAATTATTCAATATA
Source organism: Bacillota bacterium (assembly GCA_963929465.1). Classification (GTDB taxonomy): domain Bacteria; phylum Bacillota; class Clostridia; order TANB77; family CAG-508; genus CAG-269. The sequence continues at coordinate 2,098 of CAWVJG010000023.1, read as the reverse complement.
TTAAAAGGAGATATGAGTTTTATAGGCCCAAGACCATGGATTTTGGATTATTATAAATGGTTTACACCAGAGCAAAGTAGAAGATGTGATGTATTACCAGGATTAACAGGTTTGGCACAAGCAAAAGGAAGAAACGGCATAACAATATTTGAAAAAATTAATTATGATATTGAATATGTAGATAACATTTGTTTTAAAAATGATTTAAAGATTATTTTTATAAGCATAAAAAAAGTATTAGAAAAAAGTGATGCGGAAATAACAGAGGAAGGAATAAAAGAAGAGCTAAGACAATTAAAAGATATGAAAAATTTAATACATCAGTAATTTTTTATTAAAAAAATAAGAATGAGATATCTGATATATCAATCGTTTAATCAGATTTCTTTTATTTAAATATTAAAAATAAAGAGGAGAAAAAAATTAAAATGAATAAAGTGCTATTTGTAGCAACAGTAGATTCTCATATAAAACAATTTCATATGCCATATTTAAAGTGGTTCAAAGATAATGGATATGAAGTGCATGTAGCGACTAATAGTGATGAACCAATAGAATTTTGTGATAAAAAACATTGTATTTCCATGGGAAGAAATCCTTTAAAAATTAGTAATATTAATGCTATAAAACAATTAAAAACAATTATCGAGCAAGAAAAAATACAAATTATACATTGTCATACACCAGTAGGTGCAGTTGTAACTAGAATAGCAGCTAAGAAAGCAAGAAAACATATGGGAACAAAAGTGATATATACTGCACATGGATTTCATTTCTATAAAGGTGCGCCAATTATAAATTGGTTATTATTTTATCCCATAGAGAAAATATTAGCAAAATTTACAGATTGTATCATAACCATTAATCAAGAAGATTATGAAATTGCCAAAAATAAATTTCATGCAAAAAGAATAGAATATGTAAATGGTGTTGGAGTGATAACAGATAGATTAGAGGTTAACTTTAGCAAGGAGCAAATAAAAAATAAAAAACAAGAATTAAATATTCCTGAAGAAAATATAGTTTTGACATATGTGGCTGAATTAAATGACAACAAAAATCAACAGTTTTTAATAGAAATTATGCAAGAATTAATAAAAGAAAAAACCAATATAACATTATTATTAGTAGGTGATGGTAATAAAAAAGAATACTATCAAAAAATGATACAAGAAAAAGAGTTAGAGAAAAATATTAAGTTATTAGGATATAGAAAAGATATAGGAGAAATTTTAGCACTAACAGATATTTATACCGCCTCTAGTTTAAGAGAAGGATTACCAATTAACATAATTGAGTGTATGTATATGGGGATTCCAATTGTAGCTACCAATAATAGAGGTCATAGGGAATTGGTAAAAAATGGAGAAAATGGATATATAATAGAAATAGGAAATAAAGAACAATATATTGAAAAAATTAAAAATTTGATAGAAGAACCAAGTTTAAGAAAATCTATGGGAGAAAAAAGTCATGAAATGGCTAAACCATATATAATAGAAAAAGTTATGAAAGAAATGGAAAACATATATGGAGAAATAATCGATACAAAATAATTGATAATTATATAAATCAATGCATAATGAAAAATAAAATGGTTTTGAAGGGAGAAAACATGGACAGCCCAAGGAATGAAAAAGAAATAGATGCAAAAGATTTAATTAGTATAAATAGATTGGATATTATAGCAAAATACAAATATGTTGAAAATAGACTAAAAAATTTAAATTGCAAGTTTTTCCAAACATTGTATTTAAAAGTAATAGAAGCCCATACAAGAGGGACATTTACATCTACAGAACATCAAGATAAAAATAGTAAAGAAAAATTCCTTCAATATTTCAACAATACAATAGATAGTATTGCAAATGACGGATTTGATTATAGTATATCAAAATTAATTATAGATAGAAATGGTGTTATAGTCAATGGAGGACATAGAGCAGCTGTATTAGCTTATTTAAATCAAAAAGTTTTATTGCATTATCAAGAAAATGATATTGAAGTAAAAGATGATACAGAAGAATATAGGAAAAGATTATTAGAAGATAAATATATAGATTATTTAGTTTCAGAATATTTTAGGCTTACATTAAAA
>CAWVJG010000022.1:0-46052 GCA_963929465.1 Bacillota bacterium | reverse complement strand
AAAAATTAAAGATTAGAGCCTAAACTCTAATCTTCTTTTTTAAATTCCAACTTATGGCTGGATACACCGCTTTTTTAAGTTCCATTTATTGGCTGGATTCACCGCTTTTTTAAGTTCCACTTATTGGCTGGATTCACCAACTTTTTAGCTATTTTGTATAGCAATAATATTATATGCAATTTTTATAAATTTATTGCCTACTGTACTTTAAATATATTACATTTTTGTAGAATAATCAATATTTTCTGTGAATTTCTATTCTAAATGTATTAAAATCCATATCTACTTTTTTATTTTCTAAATTTTTCTGCATAATCTTTCTTTGAATAATACTCTGGATTATCGCGTACAACTTTTTTGATAGTATTTACATATTTATTTACTTGTGTATTTTTCTTTTCTTCTATCTTTTCAAATAATTTTTGCTTATTCATTATTTAAAACTACCTTTCTTCTTTTTGTTCTAACTTTTTTCTATTCTTTGTATCTTTTTTTTGTTTTTCCAATTGACTATATACTTCTCTGTCGATTTCTAAAATTGGGATATTATACTTTCTCATTATCTCTATATCTTCTGGTGATGGCTCTATCACAAAATCTGGTAAAAACTTTCCACCTCTGTTTTGTTTTGATATATTTTTATGATTTCTATATCGCCTATATTGAGCTATTTCATTTCTAGTGCTAATTTCATTTCCAATGACATCAATTGCATTATTTATTTTTATTTTTACACCACCACTTCCTCTTACTCTTTTAGGAAGATGATCTGTTTTTGCATCAGCGTTTGAATACGAAACAATTCCTCCTGCTTCTTTTATACTACTATAACAATATTTACCCAAAAGCTCGAAACCGCGTTATATTTTTATTTGTAACAAGTCTAGAACAAATGTATGGATTTCCTATTTGCATTTCACTGTTTATTACATCTTCTAGAGGTAAGCCATAACTATCATGTATAATCATTTTAAAGTCTATACCTTTCAAACTATACTTTACCAGGCCGTCTTTTGTTATTTCTTTTGTGATTCTTGGATTTTCATTATTTTTTTCTTGTTCACACAATTTTTCCATTTTTTCGACTGTTAAAAGAGTATCATTAAACAATTTTGTTTGATTTTCTTTCAATTTTTGTACTGTTCTATGCATTACAACTGGATTTTTTATGTCTTTATTGCCCAATAGATTTTTTGCTAATTGCATCAATTTATTACCATCATTTTCTTGACTTATAAAATAAAGACATTCCATCATTTCTTTTTCGTCTTCCGAATACTCTTCTTGATTTTCCAATGAAATATCATATAAATCTGTAATATCTGTTAGCATATCTCCATAATCTCTTATTGCACTATTATAAACTCGTAATCCTAAAATGTCTTCACAAATAATTTTTAATATATTCGTTTTATAATTATTTTGAATGTTATCTATTTGGAATCCTATATTATTTGCTTTCTTCAGTTTCGTTTTTAAAGTTTCATTTTCCTGTTCAATTTTCTTTTGAATATATTCATTTGAAATCTTATCATAATCTTGTAATTGTTGCAATGTATTAATATCGAATTGATTATCTCTTGAACATAATACTGATGCTAAATTACTATATTGTTCATCAGTTAATTCAACATTTTTTATATTTTGCATTAATTCATCAAAATAGATATATTCACTAATAGCTCTTTGCATGGTTTCTACATTATTCCCCATAATTTTTGTAAGTGTTTCATAATATATTTTGAATGTTTCCAATTTTTCGTTATTTTTAATTACATCCAAAAATTCTTGAAAATCTCTTATATTATAACTTATTAAATCATGAACAAATGCTTCTCCAAAATTATCAATTATTTGCTGATCAAATGATTCTAATGAATTAATATTATTAACATTGAGCCTTGGTCTTGATTTTAAAATTTTAACAGCTTTATCTCCATAGGCATTTTGCATTAATTTATAAAATTCCTTTTGTGAATCTTCTTCTTTTTCTACTTTTTTGAAATATGATTCAATTTCTTCTATAGAACTATTTTCTATTATATTTCTGTTAAATAGAATTTTGAATTCGTTTATAAATATATTTTCTGTATCCATTCTTTCTCTAAAAGCATTTAAATTTTCTGCAGTGGAGTAATTATGTTTCTTTTTTATATTACTTCTATTATATATAATATTAATACATTCATTTAATTTCATCAATTTTTCTGAACCATAAATTGATTCAAAAAGTTCTTTACATTTTTCTTTAGATACTTCTCTTTCATTTTCAGAAAGGATTAAATCACCATTTTTATTTTCATTAATCATTAAATATGGTAATATATAATTACTGTCTATACTTATTAATTCTTTTATTTGTTCCAAATTTAAATTTTGAATTATTTTCTTTTGCCAATAACTATAATCTTCTATTCCATTTATGCTAAGTTCAGAACCATTCGCTCCATGTATAATGACATCAGCTTTTAACATTGTACCATGTGAACTTAATAATTTACTATGCAAAAAGAATTTGCGTATATTTTCTACATTATTATTTTTAAAATATTCTATTAATTCTAAATAATAGGAATTATTTAAGTCTACATCTGCTTTTTTTATAGCATTAAATTTATATTCTGAAAATTTTTTCGAATATCCTATATCTTTTTTTAACAGTTCTATAGCTGCTTTTGCTGCTTCTGGATTTTCTGGATTACTCCAAATTTCTTCTTCTGTTTCTTTGCTAATATATTTATATGAATTAGGATATTTCTGAACTATTTTTAATTGAAAATCTAAATTAGTTTTAGCAAGATTTTCCTTATTAATCTTTACAAATTCTTCTGCCACTTTATCACTTGCATACTTAGCATATTCACAATTTTCTGTTATATACTCTAATTGTTTATCTTTATTAATATATTTAAGATATTCTTTATTATTATAAAATAATTTCATTTGCTTTTGTTCACCTAAATATTTTATTAAATTAGGATTTTGTGTTATATATGGCATAGGGTCTTTTAAATAATTAATAATATGTGGTAATATTTCATCTAATAATCCTTCTTCTTTTATAGTATCTATTACATCAGCTTGAATATTTGGATATATAGTAATAAATTCATATTGCCCTCTTTTTATTGCTTCTTTGGAAAAATTTATCTTATCTTTGTCTCCCTTGATTAGACTTGATACTTTTTTCACAAATTTTATTTGATTATCTATTAAAAAATCTGACAAGTATAATTTTGATTCTCCAATACACTTAATCAATTTATCTTCTGGTATTTTTAGTAAATTTCTTTCTTTCATCTCAATTATTTCTTCTGGAGTTACTTGCTCTGAATAATTTGTTTCCCACTTTATTATTCTAATTAATTCATTGATAATTTGGTCATTTCTTTTAATATATTCTGGTGAATTTTCATATAATCTTATGTCAAAATTAGGTCTATTCAGTTTCCTTTCAAATAGTTTTAGCCTTATTTGTTGAAATATATTTAACTTTTTTTCTTTTGCTATTATCGGAAAATTTTCCATATACTTACTCCTTTTTTTATTTTAAGAAATTTTATCTTATTTATCTAAATGTAAAAATTTAAAAATAAATTTTTTTAGTTTCACAAAAAAAGTCTCTTTATATTCTACCAATTGAGTAGTAGTATCTGAATTTTCACTATTTTCACCAACTGCATTTGTTGGTTGATTATTCTTAAAAATATTATCTGGATTATAGTTTTTCCTTTTTTCCAATTCTTCTTTCTTTTGGTTCAAATCTAATATTTCTTTTATTTTAACCTTTTGTTCTTCTGTTGCAAAATAATCTCTAAATAAAGTAACAATAATAGCATTGGCTTCTTTAGAGATATTTTGACTAGCTAAATCGATTTCTGGATTAATTGTAAATTTATAATTTTTATCCATATTACTTTTATAAAAATTAATTTTTTCTGCAGGAATTTTTTTATATTCATCTTCTGGAAAATGTTTTAATATTTCCAATACTTCTGTATAGGCTCTTGAATATATATTATTGACCATCTATTGATACTCCTTCATTTGTTTTTTCTGGATTTAATGCTAATCTTTCTACTTTTTCACAAGCATTGACTGTACTTGTCGTACTTTGTCTTAAAGCATTCTCAGCTGCTTTCGCAGGAGTTATTTTTCCATTACCATATATGACTGTTTCAGATGTAATCATCGTTTCGCTTTTGTTCTGATTTTTACTAGCTAATAATTCGCAAACAGTTTCTGCTGCTTGCAATTGCTCTTTTACAGTATCACCTTGCAGAAATTTTTGAATGGCTTCTTCTTGTTCAAGAGATTCGCATTCTGTATGTGTTTTATAAAAATCATTTATCAAATGAATTGTCTCTACAAATTTTTGATGAATTTCTGGTGTGATATTTTTCCTATCTTCTTTATATTCTTCTAATGTTTTTTCTATTCTTTTGCTTGCTAGTTCATTGTATTCATCTATAGCTTGTAACAGCTTAGTTGTTCCTATATGTTTTACAATTTCTTGAGAAGTATTTTCTGTAAGTTTTAAATGTTCTGAAAAAAGTTCTTCGTGTTCTGGAAATTTTTGTTTTAAGAACTTAATAAATTCATTGAGAGCTTGTTCATAATCTTGATTTTTATCATCATAGTAACTAGAAAAATGCCCTCCACCATCTAGCTGCAATTGACCACCATGACTTTTATCAAAAAACAAATTATTTTTCTCAGCCAACTCTCTAATACTACTATCTAAAATAGTACGAATTTCGTCATCATAATCAGCATATTTTGCACTAACTTGAGAAGGTAATGCACCTTTTTCTGTTAATATCATATTTATTGCTATATCTGTATCACCTTTAAAACGGACAATTTTTCTTTGAACTAATTGGCTAGCAATTTTTTCATCACTCATAATTCTATCGTAATTTTCATCTTCAATAAGTACAATAGCTCCTGTTGAGATTGGTAAACTTTCATGTGAGATATCAAGATAAGCATCATGGTATGCAATTGAATATCCATATTCTGAAGCTAAAAATTCGTTTATATCATCTATAAACACATAATCTCGATTTGTGTGTACGGAATTATAATTTCCTGTAACTTCAAGTGGTGTATTTACAGTAAAATGCTTAGTAGAACGAAATCTTGATGGTAATAAAATATTTCCTAATGTCTCATCTACATTAGATATATCTTGTATTGATTGCTCATATGCTTTATTAGGAATATTCATTCCCATGATTTCTATATATGGATTTATACCTTTTTGTTCCAATGAATATGCTTTTCTTAATTCATAGGATAATCTTGTACATACTTTTTCTAAATTCGTATTTTTGGATAATACTCTCCATTCCCAGCCATCAGGAAAAAAGTCATCTTCTCTTATCAACATAAATTTGTCAACTTTTCCTTTTTCTTTAGCTCTTTTCATTAAAATTTCTAAGTTATGCTTAAATTTTGCTATTGACTCTCTTGAATTAGTATCTAAAACTTCATCAGAAAAAGTAACCAGTTCATCTTCTGGTAATTCCATAGGTTGATATGTTTCATCTATTTCTTGCAGATGTTTTCGTTCTTTTGCCTTTGTCTTAGAAGAAGTTTCTATATTATCATTGTTTTCTTTAAAAGTTCCATTATATAATCCTTTTAAATTATGCTGTAATTTACTAAAAAACCCCATTTTTATATTCTCCACATTCTTTATTTTTCTTCTATAGTTTTATTTGTTGAAATATATTTATTTTTCTTTTTTCTCTCACGTTCTTTTCTTTTGGTATGCGTATATTTATTATACCAAAAAACAAAAATTAGAAATAATAATACAAAAACACTGAATATTTTTGATTGTAGTATATCTAGTAGGATTCCTAAAAATGGTATATTTATTATTTTTTTTCCAATAACTTGATTGATTGTTATTATTTCAATATCAGGATAATAATTTTTATTAGATTTTGTTATATATCCGTCTTTTTCATCTACAATTTTATTGATTCTAACTTGATTATTAACTTCATAAGCTATAATATCTCCCACTTTTAATTCGCCATTAGGCACTTCTTTTACAATTACGAAATCATTCTTGTGTAAATCATTTTCCATTAAATCTGTTTTGACACTAAAAAAACTGATGCCAAATACATGAAAATAATCTTTTTGCGATATCGTTGTATTTATTAGAAACAATACATTATATAGTACACATATTGTTATGATAAAAGATATGATAGCTATCATGATTTTTTTCAATTTACGTTTTTGTTCAAATTTAATTTTTCTATCTTTTTTCTTCTTCAATTTTCTTTTTTTCTCTCCTATTTTCTAATTTCTCTTGTTTTTGTATCTTTAAAAAGAATAAAATTAAAATGATAAGGATTATAATCAAAACAATTAATTTATTTTCAAGTACTGAAATGATGTTTCCTAAATATGGTATCGTTAAAATACATTTTCCAATGATTGCAGAAAATTTAATATTTTCACTATCTTCTATATTGTTGTTATCACCTTTTGTTATATATGTTTTTTCTTTTGTTGTCTGGTCTTCTTCTATTTTTTGGATACGGTGTGTAATAACTTCTTGATTTTGTTCAAAGGTTATGACATCACCTGTTTGTAAATCTTCTTCTTTATATTCTTTTGTTATAATGACATCACCATTGTTAATAGATGGTTCCATACTGTTTGATGTAATGATATAGGCCCTATATCCAAATAATCCTATCCCATGATTTTCAGAAGAAATAAAAATTAATATTATGTTATAAATTAGAATAATAAAAATAACAGCCAATATTTTCTTTATCGTATTTGCATATTTTTTTCTTTTATTGATTGAATCAACATCATATTTCATAATTGATTTTTATTTCCTTTCATAACATTCTGGTCTAAACATAAACTATTTTATGACTAAATAATCAAATGCTTCTCCCACATATACATCTCCGTCATACAATTTATATACAAGCTTATATGTTCCTGTCATTAAATTTTGCTTAAAAATAAAATGATTTGTTATTTTCTCAGTTGGTGATGTAGATACTTCATATTCTTTTTCTCTTGCCGTTGCTGTTAAATTGTTTGATACAAATTCTTGTAAGTCAACTAAGGTATAGGTTTGTGCATATTCTTCATCATAATCTCTCCTGTATAAAGATACTGCAATATTAGGATTTGATAATTTTGATGAATATTCCACAATACTTTCTACTGTCGTACCATTAGATTCATTGACTCCTGTTTCTTTGTCGATGATTTTATTAGAATCTTGATTAACGACTTTTAAACCAAATGCAGAATTGATAATTCTCACATCTAATTCTATTTTGTCAGATGCAGTTAATCCATAATATATTCCATCTGGTGAACCAAATGATTCTATTTGTATTTTATAATCTCCGTGTTGCTAATGTTGTGTTATCAATCGTATTCATTTTTAATTTTGCTAATACATTTGTTACTTTGTCTGCTATACATATTCTTGTTGTTCCATCAATTCTTGGATAATACAATTGACCATCTAATTCGAAATTTACACCAAATAAGCTGTCTAAACCTAGTTGATTTCCATTTATATCATAAATACTAATTTTAATTCCTAATTTTTGATCAAAATATTGCGTGTCATAAATGGTTTTTGAGTCTACAATGGTTTGTGTAAATTCTGTAATAACATTTAAGTTTAATGAATTTCCTAAATATAAAGTTTCTGGTGATAAATTACCATTTAATTTTATAGTAGCATCTTTATCTTTATATACACTATACACCATACTATCTCTTTGAATTCCTAATACACCTACCAAGGTTTCATTTTCAGTATCTCTTAATTCCATTAATAGTGAATTATTATGTATGTCATTTGTTATATTGCTTTCTGCAAAATTGATATGGAATATAAAGTTCTCATAGATAACATCTTCTTCACTGTGATAATACTGTTTGCTTGCTTCTTCTTCATTAAATTTAGCATCACTACTTCCCATAGATAGAAAGTCTGATAAGTTATATTCAAATTTACCATTCTTTGCATCATCACTTGTTACAATATAATAGTAATATGTATTGGTTACCATATCTAACATGGTAATTTTTGTATTTTCTGGTAATACATATGGTAAATTATTAGAATCTCTTGATATTAAAACTCTTTGGTATGTTTCATAATCATTTACATATTTACTGTTTGAAAAGTCTTCTACATATAATGAATAATATGTAGAAAATGTACTTTTACTGGTTATTGATGTTTCTGTTGTTGTAAATAATCCATATTCTTCACCTGGTGTGATAGCAGCCTCATAAAAGTCATTTTGATATAATGCCGTTGATAATGTAATAACTATGTCTATATACGAAATATCATAATTTAGATCATCTATTGGTGTTAATACTTGTAATCTAATGGTTGCAGTTCCCAGAGGTTGTTCTACAGTTATATTTTCTGAATGATATAAACATAAGTTTAATGTTGGTGTATATGATGAATTATCTTTATCATAGTGATTGCTTCCCGCATATGAACCACCATTCTGGGTTAAGAAGTTTGTTGTTCCTTTTGTTTGCCAACCAACATTTCCTGTTCTCATCGTTAATCCATATATCGTATTTGCTTTTTCTTCATCTGGTTCAATGGTATTAATTTCATCTGGATTTACTAATGTTACACCATCTTCTAATCCAGCTGAAAATCCACTTACTGACATTTTTAAGTTTGGATCAGAAAATCCTTGTAACAATAATTCATATGTTCCTAAAGTAGCATATTTAGATGCGGTTAAAGAAACTTCAAATCTTGTAACATTCATAGCATCTCCCACTACCCACATATAATACACGTCATCTTCTGGTGTTGTACCGACATAATCTACTTTTATTTTTCCATCATCTTTATAATTGGTATAAAATCCATCTATTGTTGTATTATGGTTTACCATATGTTGTGCCATTACATAAGAGTTTGATGAAAATGTACCTTCATTAGTTATTTCGTCTCCATTTTCAAATGAATAATGATAAAAAGCTGTACTTGTACTTGGACTCATACTATTGGTAAATAATCCAAAGAAAAACATTCCATGTACTTGTCCATAGGCAGTTGCTTGTTCATTTGTTGCTACATTTAGATTTTTACCTTCTAACATATATATTCTATTATCTACATTTTTTTCTGTCATTTCTCCTGTATCTGGGTTAATGGTAACTTTTCCAACTTCTTCTTTTCCATTGATATCTACTAAACTGTCTAATTTCTCCAATAAGTTTGCTCCATTACATAAATATAATGTCGAATTATTTTTTAATTTTACTTGGTCTACTCTACTTAAAGAGAAAAATGTATCTGAGTATTCATTTGTTCTATCTGTTGCACCTGATAAGGATATAGCTGAATTACTAATGGTAACACAATCTGCTCTTTGAATAGATACATTGCTTTGAGGATCATCTGCTGTACCATAATTTTTGATATTAATATAACTTGTTCCACTTGTACTTGAAGCATTTCCAGAACCAAATATACTTCCTGTTATTTTAAATTCTGCATGTTTGTTTCCATCTATTTGCATATCAATACCTTTTGTAACACTGATAAATGAAAAGTCATATATTTCTGAACCAGAAGCATTGGCCTCTCCACCGCCAAATACAGTTCCTATAATTTCAATATCGCCTATTTCAAGAGAACTATCCCCTACAGTATCATATCCTATATTGGTTTGAGTTGTCCCATATACAACAGATGTATTTGCTCCGCCATATACATTTCCACCAATTTTTGCTCCAACAATGTTGACTGTACTTGTAGAATTATTTTCTGTTTCTGTACCTGTTGCTGCTTGATTTCCACCACCAAATACATTTTTCGTTACTTCATTTGCACCTTCCATGATAAGATTTGTATTACCATAGACAACTGCTGATGTTCCGTTTCCTCCAGCATATAAGTTATTTCCTATTGTAGAATCTTTTACATGGACATATGTATTTTGTGTAACTGTTCCTTGGTTTCCTCCTCCATATATTGTGTCCTCAATGTTTGCATTTGTAAGATTTACATATGTGTTTGTATTAATGCCTGCTTGGTCTCCCCCACCATATATTCTTGACTGGGTTCCTCCTGTTACATTGACATTTGTTTCATTACAAATTGCTTTATTTCCTCCACCATATACGTCTTGAGAATTTCCTCCAGTTATGATAATATTGGTTATTTCTGTGATTCCACCTTGGTTATTTCCACCATATATGTTTGTGGCATTTCCACTTTCTATATATACATGACTTGCTGTAACAGTACCTGATAAATCAGATCCACCATAAATATTTTGAACCGTTCCACCTTTTAAATATATGGCTCTCGTTTCATCATCTTTTCCAGATGATACTAAATCTGCTGATTTACCACCATTGAATGCATTTGTTACATTGGCATAGTCTAATAAATAGACATGTACTTTTGCTGTTTCATTTGTAATAGCGGCTTGATTTCCTCCTCCATATACAGCAAGTATTTTGGATTCATATGTTTTTCCGATATTGACATCTATTGTACCATTGATTGTACCATTGATATTGCTTCCACCAAATATACTACAATTTTCTAAATTGCTCCCATCTACATTAACAGCTACATTTCCTGATACAGAAGCTGGTGTATCAGAATCTCCTTCTCCTCCACCAAATACATAACCATTAATAAATATTGTATTTGCGATACTTGGTAAATCTTGAATATTAACAGTGATTGCATTATTCACTTTTCCAAGAGAACTTCCACCATATATATTTCCATAAGCATTTACATTGCTTTTTTGATCAGTAATATTTAATACAATTCTTCCATTAACATTGGTTTCTTCTCCAAGACCACCACCAAAAGCAACATCTGTATTGGAATAATCAAATCCATCTGAAGAAGCTTTGGTTCCTAATTGTCCACCAGAAATATCCATGAATACTGAACCATAAACATCTCCTCTGATATTGGAACCACCATAAACAATTCCTTTCACATTTCCACTTTCTATATCGATATCAACAGTTCCATATATATGGTTTTGGTTTGCACCACCATATATATTGTGATTGACACTTCCACCTAAAACTTTAATCGTAACTAATGTATCTAAGTCTTGAGAATTTCCATTTTCAACTTCTTTATATGTTAGAAAATGAAGATTATTTGTATTAGAACTATCTGAAACTTCCCAGCTACCACTTGAATAGTTTAAATATAATGTATGTCTTTCTACTTGACCAAACCATCCTGTTGTTTCATGTATATATGTAATCGTTTTTGTATTTGAACCTTGAATCGTAAACGCGGTCTTATTTGTTGTACTCAATTCTATATCAGCAATATATGTAAACCATGAATTGTTAACCTCTCTTATATAAATATATTGATTGGTTGATGCATTTTTTATGTAATAATTGTTTCCGCTTTCTCTTTCAAATATCCATTTTGATGTATCTGATGGAATTGCTGAAGTTGACATAGGTTGATTTCCTAATTGATTTCCACTAATAGTAAGTCCATTTTCTCCAGATGAAGAAGTAGTTATTAAATATTCTTTATTTTCAGTAAAATTAGAAGTTTCATCATGAAATTCTATGACATCAGGTCCTTGTATATTTGATGAACCAATAATTCCATAATTTCCTCCACCAAATACATTATTATGAACAATCGCGTTTCCATCTATCATAATACAAGATTTATCTGTTTGGCCTGCATATCTCGTGTTTCCGTTTGCACCACCGCAAACAGAACCAGCATTCACACCATATAAAACTTCATCTGTATTGGTTACATTCACGACTTCATTTCCATTACTATCTATCGTAGATGATGCACCAATTTGTGCATTTCCACCTACATAAATAAATGATTCACCTGTTAATTGTCCATTATTAGTAGAAGAACTTGCTGCTACACCATTTGAGCCTCCACTAATACTATATTTTACATATCCACCAGTGATTTGAATAATTCTATCTCCATAAGTATGTGTATAACCAGCTCCTCCTGTAATATTAAGAATATTACCACCTTTAATATACATATATGTTTTATACATATCTTCTTCTGTAACATTTAACCCACCGACAATATTGGCAATATTTCCACCTTCCACAAGTAAATATCTATCAGATTTATCATATCCAGTTTGTCCATGTCCTCCAACATATATTCCAGCATAATTTCTATCGCTATCATCTGCCGTACTTGCATTATTGAAAAAGTCTACACCAATTGTACCACTTTTAATAATGGTATTCACCACTTTACCATTTCCATAAGGTGAACATGTTGAAGTTGAAGTTTTTGATGCCATTCTATCATAGATTTTAAGACTTTCATTATTATGCTTCACTCTATCAATATCAGAGCCTATGACAAAAGTGGCATTTGCTGTTGTCGAACTTGATGAGTTAGAACCTGAACCAGCTCGATATAATAAGGCAGAATAATATTTACCTGATTCAACAATCACTCTATATTCTGAACTACTATGATTGTAATATCCACCTTGTACCTGCGTAAACGTACAGTTGTTACTATTTGTAGGAATAGTTCCTCTACCAATTCTTAAATTATACATATTTCCATAAATACATGGTGTTGTAGCTCTTGTTCCATCTGTTGTCGCATAGGAAGAAGCATAAGATTCACCAGAAGAAATATATACATAATCTAATTGTAAATCACTATCTAAAGTGATATCCATATCTTGTACGTCTAAATATGTTCCTGTGTTTCCATAATTGACACCATCATATAAACTGGTTAATGTAAAAGCTGTATTTGGATTCATTACATCATAACCATCTAAAACCCCATTCATGAGTACAACAATATTAACTTCTCTATCAGAAGCATTTGTACAAGTTTTCCTGTTTGCATTTAATTTACTACTAATCACATTCCAATTGTTATTTATTGGACTTGTTGGAGAGGTTCCTGAGTTTGAACCACTTCCAATGGAACTAACAAAGATAACATTGGCATCAATCCAGTCAGGATATAAATCTATCACAAGATTTCCAGAATTATCTCTTATATTACTTATATTTGTATTTAGTGTTTGAACAAATGTATTGGTATTTGTACTGATACTATTTTCATATTTCGTATTATTGGTTTTCCAACCATTAAATCCTTTTTCAAGTGGTCTATTCATAAATGGATTATCAATTAATTCTATAGATATATTTCCATTACTATCTACTGGGACACATTTTCTATAAGACACTAATGTTTGTGGTTCAGTGTCAGAAATCGTTCCATAAGGTGTATATTCATCCCCTATGGTAATCGTTGTTTTAAAAGAATTTACAGATAGATTGTTATAAGATATATTATTAATGGTATTTCGATTATTTCCCCTAAATGAAACATAAAATGTAAATGTCCATGTATCACTATTCCCTTGCAAACCAGATGTATCTATTCCTGTTATTATCATGCTTCCATTACTAAGACTGACATTAATTCCATTTGAAGAATTTTCACTGGAAGTTTCTGATTCATTAAAATAACTTGAAAAGTTCGTGTTTGGAACTTGCATTTCCATTGTCCACCCTGAATTTGCATTAAATTCTGGATATTGATCTTTTAAATTCTGAATGCCACTAACTGTGCAAGTAATGGTATCTGTTCTTATATAATATCTATTCCACCCGCTACCTCCTTGTTGAACACTACCTGTAGATGTTCTTCTTGCAGTAGCATTTAATGTGATATCATATTTTTCTGGTGTAACAAATTCAGTTAAATCATAATCATATCCATAATAATTGATAGTAACTTCTTTTAAATTACTTTCTGTATATTTTCCAGAATTTGTTTTAGACATGTTTTCTGTATAGTTTAAACCTAAATAATAATTCTTGTCTGATTCGTAATCATCTATCTTTAATGTTGTATTTTCTCCTTCTACTGCCATTAAAGAAATCCCATTCTGAGAAGCATCTTGAGTTGCCAAATTATTTTGTGATGATATGGCATTTTGAGGTTCTTGTAATTCTAAAAGTACATATGCATGTAATTCTTTTACCTCAAATTGAAGTTTATTATCTTCTATTTTGATATCTTGTAATTCATTTATTGTATCTGTTTGTTCTATCGCATTGTCTTGTGTTGTGTCTTGATTTGTGTTTTCTTGTTCTGTATTTTCTTGTATCTTTTCTTCTTGTGTTGAATCTTTTTGAATTTCAAGTATTGTATAAGTTTTATCTTGATTTGGCATAGTCATTTCAATATCTAAAGTTTGATCATATTCTTCAGCTAAATATTCTTTTTGTTGTGACATTAATTTTATATCAAAATTTTCTGTAATAATATGATTTGGATATTTTTCTGATATTTTATTTTTAAATTTATCGATTTCTAGTTCTGTTGCTTCTAACTCTGTATCATATGGCATATATCCTGAAACAGATAAAATTTCATTATCTGCAGAGTCTTCATTCTCAATATTTTCTTCTTGATTATTTATATTTTCATCATTTTCTTTGTCTTCTAGAACTAGTTTTTTATTATATAATGTTTCTCCTTTAATTTCTTTTTTATCATATTCTACTGTTAATATTATGCTTGAATTTTCACGTTCTTCTTGGGTTAAGTAGATTTTTTCTCCTGGTAACTTTTCAACTTTAGAAGTTTTTTCTATGGCTTGTGGATTTGTCGTATCTGCTTGCTTAACATCTATTGTACCTGTTTCTTCATTACTTCCTATATCATTTGTAGTTTCATTTATTGTGTTAGTTACATTTTCCTGTTTTTCTTCCTCCGTATTTTCTATAATTTCTTTTTGTGTGACAATATATTTCATGACTTTTTTTGTATTAATAACATCAGGAAGTGTGATTGAAAAACCACTTTCACCTTCATTGATAGCTTCTAATGTGGTTTTTTCGTCAGCTAATAAACTGCTATTATCTTGTATGTTAGCAGTTATTTCTATTACTTTATTTGCTCTAGAATTACTAAAAGCCCTAAGTAATATAATTATGAGTATCATTAAAAAAATTAATACTAATATATTCCTTTTATTTGTTTTTTTCATTTGCATAATCTCCACAATTTTGTAAAATTAATTTATATCTAATAACTTTTTTATCTCACATAACTCTTTGATATCTTCAATTTTTAAATTCGCTCTTCTAATATTAATAGCCATTTGTATATTTTCAAGTTTTGCAATAAGTGCTCCAAGATGTTTTTCATCTAAATCTTGTTTATCAATTGTAAAATGTAATAATTTATATTTGTCTGCAATAATGAGTGCTAAATCATTTTCTTCCATAAAAGACGTATGTTTAATCATTGCATTATATGGATTATTTAAAAATTCATCCAATTCTTTTACTTTTTCATTGATTTCCTCAGGTTTGATATTCTTAAAATGATTGATAATACATGTTGTTAAATATACATAGTATGAATTTGCAAGATTTAAGATGTCATATATAGTAGAATTTTTATTGATATCTGCATATATTTTATTATAAAATTTGTTCATGTCTAATTCTTTATATTTTTCTTTAATTGTTTGAATTAACTCTTTTGTTTCTTGTGTTTGTCCAGATGTAACCTTTTTCATTCCAAAGAATCCTCTTTTGTTAGCTTTTCTATTTAATTTATTTAATTGCTTCTCTAAGCTTTCTATTTCTTTTTTTGTTTCTACATAAACTTTTTTGTAATTTTCCTTTTCTTCATAATATTGTTTTATATCATCAATGATAAATTTAAATTTTAAATAATTTTGATATTCTTGTAAACTATTTAGAAAATTAATGATATTTCCTTCTACTTCCTCATTTTCGTCTGAATTTTCAACTATCTCTTTTTGCAAAAACTTTGTAATGTCTGTTTTTAATTTTTCACTTTCAAGATTACTGATATTGCATTTTCCACTTAAAAATTTTTCTTGTATGATTCTAGGTTCAATTGCTACTTTTTCCATTAGTTGTTTGTTTAAATCTATGTAAGATTTATTGATTTCTTTCAATGTAATGTTTGCCTTTTTTAATTTTTCACTTTTTTCTTTTTCAAAATATTTATCAATGATGGACTCATTTTTAAAATAGATATTTCTCATATTTAATTCAATATGAATCATAATTTCTGGACATTTCCAATATATTTCTTCGAATTTTTCTTTTATCTTTTCAGAATGAATGTCACCTTTTTTTAATTCTTGAAAAAATGTTTTCATATAATCTTTTACATAGATACTATAATTAAAATCTTCTAAAGAAAGTTCAATCCCTACTTTTGAAAATTTATCAATACATATTTGTATTTGTTCATTGACACTTTCAAAATTTTCTTTATAATATCTAGAAATGGTAAAAATTGATCTATCTAACTCCATTTTTTCATAAGAAGTTTTTTCTTCATTCAATAATTCTAATATATAAGTAATTGTTTTAATTCTTGTCTGTAAATTTTCTATTTCTTTATTTTCTGTTTTTTTAACTGCTTTTTCATATCTTTTCTTTAATTCATTAGAAACATCCTCTTGATATGTTGTATATTCTTTTTCTAATTCATCTAATTTATCTTTAAAAATTTCTATATTTTTAGGGTTGTTTTTTGGCATAGTAGATAAAATTTCTTTGCTTGCTGCAATTTTTTCAAGTATTTCTTCTGTTTTTATAGACATAATAGCCTCCTACTTTCTATATTTGTATAATGATTTTTTAATAAATTTATTCGTTTGAAGAATTTGCTTTTTCAATGCCTTGTTTCTCTTTTTCTAAATATTTTAAAAATTCGTCAATTTTTTTATAAAATTCTATTAATTCTCCTGTTTTTACATCCTTTAAATCCATTTTTCTTTAGCTCCTTTTTCATTTATATATTCGCACTTTTTAACACTTGTATCATATCATAAAGCATATAAAAAGTCTACGAATTTTTGACAAGTTTTGACTTTTTTATTGTGCTTTGTAGTTACAGTTTCATGAGTAGTTTCTTGTATATGTATTTCTTATAAATTCCTCGGCTCAATGCGTGCTTTAGCTTTTCTAACTCCAAAACAAACGAGCCTCTCGCTGCTCGCGCTTCCTCATTTGTTTTTTAATAAGAAAAGCTACAAGCACTCCAATCACATTCGTCATTTATTCAAAATACATATACAAGAAACTACTCATGAAACTGTAATGTACTGTAAATCAAAAAAGAACAGATTTTAGTCTGCTCTTTTCAAATTTTAAATTCATTAATTTTATCCACCTGCTGTTTTATCTGGGACTTTAAATTCTAGTTTGAATGTAATATCTGATCCTGATGCATTGTTTTCACAGTCAACATCTTGGCCTTCTATCCACATATAAACTCTTATTTTAGTAATTCCTTCTTGTAGTGAAAATGCATTGTCATAATCTGCCATTGCAGCATCTGTAATGATAGATGGTGTAACTTTTGTAAAATGTGTTGTATCTGTACCATCATTCGTATCACCTAAATCAACTCCTGTAGTAATTGCTTGATTGATTCCATAATATTCAATTACATCTGCATCTGTTGTTGTTGTATTAATGTCATAATTACTCTTTGCTGCTGCTACTGCTGCTGTTGTATGCACATCACTATTTGGTTCCCAAAGTTCTGTTGTGTCCCCAGATTGTGTTAAAAATGACTCAGCTTCATGTAATCCTGTAAATGATGATGCTGGTGCACCAATTGCTGCATGTCCTTGTTTCAAAAATGCCACACGCGCTGCGTTTTGTAGACCTTCATTACCAGCAGTTCCTTTAAATGTTACTGTAGAATTTTCTCCCAAGATAACATTATCTTCATCTTGGTTAACTTGTAGGAAAATATCAAATGCTACAAATTTTCCTGTTGTTCCAGCTGTTTCTGCTGCTTCTGCTTTAGCAGTTAAAGCAAATCCGTTATCTTTTGAATCTACTGTTCCATAAAACATTTTCATAAATCCTGTAGATGTGTCAACTTCTCCTACAGTTGATACAGGTTCCATTGTACTTGGTAGTTGATTTGAATTATCTGCATATGCTGCAGTTTTTAAATCATCTACAGTAAGCGTAGATTTCCAGTGTTCACCATCTGCAGAAATTTGCAAACCACTTTGTGCTTCAATACGTACATCAATATCGCTAACAGATACAACTCTATTGGCTGTAAACCATGCATATGTTGATGCAAATAATAATGCTGCTAATAGTAATAATATTAGTATAGCTGTTTTTAAATCAATTTTTCTTTTGCTTTTTTTACTCATTTTTCTCTCTCCTTTTATTTTACAACTCATCACTTGTTGCTTTTTTATTTACTGAAAATAGAATATCACAATATTATTTTAGTGTCAATTCATATCAAAAAAGTAATATAATTGTAATTTTTTAACTTTTTTGTAATATTTTTGTAATATTTTTTTGCTGTTGATATTCATTTTTATGTATTTTGCTTTGCATTATTCTTGCTTTATATGTTCTTCCTTAATATCCATGTGCATTTTCATTTCTCCGCCAATAATATTATCTAAACAATCTGGATCGTCTCCTTCTACAAACACAACAATTGTCATTTTATCAATATCACCTGGTTGAAAAGCACTTCTTTGCTCTACCGCAACTTCCTTGTCAGAATAAAATGGAGTTGTTCCTTCTTCTGGTTCACCAGTTTTGCTATTTACTTTCGCATATAATTTCATATCATCATTTCTATATATCATAACTCTTACAGCTTCATCTGCATTTTTAATCACATCATCAATCAAAATTTCATACCAGTAATTGACGACATTACTTCCTTTATTCTCTATATAAAAACTATATGCAAAATAATTTTCTCCATTTAAGCTTCCTCCACCTCTTTGGTGTATATCTTTTGGTAGCCATTTAACAGATATATTATCTATAAAATCAGCACTTGTAGCTTTTAGTATTCTTTTGTCATCATTACTATCATTTTCATAGATAACTAACCCACTTTTTTGTGCAAATTCTGGATCTAATGAAATTGTAAAATTACCACCTTCATAAAAAGTTACTAATAGAAAATATGTAATAATTAAAAACAATGTCATAATTAATAACCCTGTTTTTATAACCTCTATTCTTTTATCTCTTTCTCTAATTTTTTCCGAATTTAATTTAACTTTCTTTTTTTTATTTACCTTTGTTTTTTCTTTTTTTACTTTATCCTTCACTTCATAAATTCCCTTCTTAAAATTTTTTTGTTTTCATCTCTGCTGATTTTAACGTGCACATAACAACAATAATAATAAAACCTAGTTACTAGCCTTCTTATATGGAAGTTGTAATTATTAATAAATTATTTCATTACGAATGTGATTGGAGATGTTTTAGAATTTGTTATATAATTTATTGAGGGATGTTCACGGTACTCACATAGTGAGGGTCTGAGTGAAAGAGGCTCAAGAAATTATGTTACAAATTCTTAAATATCGTATTGAACCGAGTAATAAATAATTTATTAATAATTACAACTTCCATATAGGGCTCAATGATAATCATTTATATTCTATTGTTAAAATTGAAAAACACAAATCTCTTGCTTTTAAAAATCACATATGTTAAAATGAACAAAAAACAAAAGAGGTGTAAAAATGAAAAATAATAAAAAAATATTCATATTATTAGTTGGAATCTTTATATGTCTTTTATTATTTTCCATTGTTTTAATTTATGCCAAATATCTTTCATCAGCAGATGGTCAAACAGATATCAGTATTGCAAGATGGAATATCATTGTAAATGACAAATCTATAAAAAATAATACAGATATATCATCTGCTATACAACCTATATTTACTGGAAACAAAAATATAGCATCTGACATCATAGCACCTACTGCTGAAGGATATTTTGATTTAAATTTTGATTTTTCAGATGTTGATGTATCTTTTCAATATGAAATTAACGTCTCAGCAAATGAAAATAGTTCTGTTACAGACTTAGTAGCAACTGGATATTCTCAAGATGATGGCGAAAAAATTACGTTTGATGAATTTAATCAACCAATAACAGATACCATTTCATTAGAAGACAATATTGATCATAGAAAAATACGTGTATATATTCTTTGGAATGATGATGAAAACACTTCTCAAATGACAAATGAAGATGATACACAATCTACTAAACAAAACAATCCTGCCCTTTTAAATGTCAATATTTCATTTACACAAGTTGCAGATTAAAATATATCACATAAATCTTAAGTCAAAACCATAAAAAATATTATTTTCGGGTATTATTATGGCTTTGGCTTTTTCTTATTCGGCACTTTGTGTCGCAATCAATGTTAATTTCAATTCTATACTATTTTCATCTGGATGTGATTCATAAAATTCATAAGCTTTATTCCCCCATGTTGTATCTGCTTCATCATCTCCTGATTCAAAATTCCAATCTAAACTAATGATAAATTTCCCATTACCTGTTCCTTCACTTAATTGCTTATCATCTTTTTCTATGTTAATTTTAAATGGATACTCCGTATTCATTTTTGTTATCATATCCTGAGTTGTTGGACCATTTTCTTCATCTACAGTAAACGTCTCTCCCATAACCTTTAATTCTTTAATTTCATAATCTAAAACAGCAGGTGTTTCACCTTTATTATGTACTTCTACTGTTTTTTCAAATCTATCCATGCCAGGATAAATTCTACCAATACTAACTAATAGATTTGTTGTGATTTCTCCATCGTCTCCAACAAATTCTACATTCCATGAACTAACATGTGCCGTGATATCGGTAGAAACCCTTGTAGCATATATAAACCAAGCATATGCATTAAATAATATTAATAAGATTAAAATGAGCATATTTTTTATTTTAACTTTTTTAATAATTTTAATAAATGTATGCATATTTCATCCCTTCATTAGTTTTTGCAATTTATCGTATGTTACTATTCTTTTTTTGTTTTATCATCTTTATTGTTTTTATCATCACCTTTTTCATCTTCATCCTCTTCATCATCATCCTCGTCGTCTAATCTTGACTTTAGGACTTGTCTAAAAGTAAGTAATACAATTGGAACAAATACTACGAAATAGAAAACATAGTTATTTGACATTGCTCTTTGCAAAAGTGATAGTACTCCCATTTTATAAATAACTTTTCCTATTACTTCATTTTGGGTTATTTCTGGATCTGCTTTTGTATTTGCAATACCTTTTGTTTGAATTCTGTAATTTTCATTTTCTTTTTCTATCATAATAACTTGGTGAGTTACAATTTTGTCTTTAAAACTCCCCTCTTTTCCCTCATATACAATGTCATCGCCTACTTGAATGGTTGCTGGATCAACTTCTTTTGAAACCAAAACATCTCCCACTTCATATTTAGGTGTCATACTTCCTGTTGCAACAACAAAAATTCTATATCCAAATAATGTTATTTCATTATTGGTGGTTCTTTGTAAAATTGCAATAATTAATATAAATAGTACTATTATAAAAATGATGGTATATATAATATTTCCTATTATCTTTAGTATTTTATTATTTTTCAATTTTTGTATTTTTTCTTTCATAATTTAAATCCCCTTCATCTCAACCATATCTTCGTATTGGTCAATGTATTTTTTAAATATCTTTTGTATATCTTGTAAAACTGCCATTTTCTTATATTTTATCACTTCATATTTTTCAGCTACCATTTGCCTTAATTGTTCTTCGGTTATATCTTCATCAACATCTAACATTTTGTCTAACATCTGTTCTAATATAACCCCTTTTATTTCTTTTTTTGTATCTTGTTTTTCCATATTATCTTCGTCTAAAGTTTTCATTGCTAAAAATTGTAATAAAAAAGCTTCGTCCATCATCTTCTTTAATTGTCCATTGTCCATGTAATCTTTATTATCTTCTGATTCTATTGTTTGCTCATCAAAATTGGCTTTTAAAAATTCCCATAATTTCATAGCATATTGAAAATGAACATTTTTCAAAACAACATTTGTTTTTCTTATTGGATCCTTTACAAGTGTGACATTTGCTTTGTCAAGTATTTTGTATACTTCAGTTGATTCAATATCTGATATTTTTCTTTCCAACTCTTCTATTCGCATCAATAAACTTTTATTTCTCTCTTTAGAATCTTTTGGTTCAGCATCAAGTTTGGAATTGATAGAAACATTGATATCTACTTCTTCATCATTTAGTTTAGATTTTGCATTATATTCTAATTGTTTATTATTTTTGTCTTCTTCTTTATTTTCCGTGCTTATTGGTTGCAATAATGAATCTTTTCTTATATTTACAAAGTACTTCATATTTTGTACTAATGTATATATTAAACGATTTTCATATGTATCATAGGTTTCTTCTTTTCTTACATTTAATAATTTGGATGGTATAACATCTCCTGTTTCTTTATCAATATCTTGTATAAGATTTGTATGTTTAGATAAATGCTTAATCGTTTCTACTGATACTTTTTTTGCTTGTTCTATTTTTACAGTTTCTTCTTCATTTTTTATAAAACGATTTGGAGATCTAAAAATGGAATCTATATGTGGCATAACTTCTTCCATCATATTTATCCACTCTATATCTCTTGTTATATACTTTTTTTCTGTTTGTACTTTTAGAGTAGACTCAGCAGTATCTATAAATGTTTTTGTTTTTTCATGATTTGAATTTTCATATAGTTCTATAACTTCTAAGTTTTCCAACTGTTATTCTCTCCCCTCTATGCCATCTTTTTCAATCTTAATAAATAATCTATACATTCGTTCATTTTATTTTTACCAAAGGTTGTATTTAAAAATTGAATATATGGATCAATTTCATCTCTAATAGCTGACATATTCAATTGTTCAAATTTTCTTAATATTTTTTTTGCAATAAAATAATCTACACCACTAATTTCATCTCCACCACATGCTACATATACAGGTACAAATTTTTTCATGTGTGCAACAATACGATTACCAAATGCAATACGAAAATGTTGTATAACATAATTATCCATTTGTTCTATTTTATCCATTGTTTCTTCAGAAATTGGATTTTCCTGTATCGCTGTTTCAAATAACTTATCTAAATATGTAAAATTAATTCCTTGTGCTTCTGTATATACTGGTTCAAATGCAACACTTTTTTCATTAATATCTATTGGCATTGCTCTATCATATACCTTGTCTGTTACAGCAAATGTGGAATCATCATTATTGATTGTACCAATATACCACATATTAGCTGGTACTTTTATCTTTCCTCCTTCAATATATTTCGGGTCAGTTTTCCAGCTATTTGGAACTAATTCGATGATCCATTCATCTCTATTTGGCATCTCCAAAATAGAAAGCATTTCAGCAAAATAATATTCCACACGTGATAGGTTCATCTCATCTAAAATGACTGTAAATACTTCATCTACATAGCCAGCTGTATACATTTCTTTTAACATTTCCGTTTCATTGAATTTTTTTGTGAATTCATTAAAATATCCAAACATATCTGTTCTGTCTCTCCATGAGGGTTGCACAGATGCAACACATGAGTCATGTCTCATAAATTTTCCCCATGCATATGCAAGAGATGTTTTACCAGTTCCAGAAATACCTTGTAAAATAATTAGTTTAGTAGAAGCTAAAGCTGAAATAAATATTCTGACCATTTCTGGTTTATAATATAATTTCAATTTTGAAGCAGAAAAATTTCTAAAATTTTCACATAACTCTGGCAATGTAAATGAATTTTCATAATCTGGTTGTTCATAATCTTCATATTTTAAATCAATTTCATGCAATTTTGCAAAACGGATATCTGGGTTATTAGAATCTTCTTCTTGCTCTTGTTCATCAATTTCTGGTGATTCATCTGGTTTTAGCCCCAATTGTGATACCTTCATTGCCATAATATTTTCTTTTTCTTTCATCAAAGTTTCTACTTGTTGATTTAATGAAGCAACTTCTTCTAATAATGCATCTTGGTCAACTGCTTTTTTTCTAAATTTTATATATTTTCTACATAATAAATAAATCAGTGCAATGATTAATCCTACAAATATTAATATACATAAAATCGATACAACAACCAAAACCCATTCAGGTGCTGATAAATCCCCTTTATAAGTATCTATAATATTTTGGTAAGAGCTAAAATCAAACATCTGTCCCAAGCCTGTACCAATCGCTTTTATAACAGTTGTAATTCCTGAAAAGAATTGTTTTAAAAATTCATACAAAAATTTTGAAAACGTCTCCATATTTATTATATTTCCTTTCTTTTTCTTTTGCGTTGTTGCTATCATTTACTATTATTTTATTATTTTGCAATACCGCGTAAGCGACCAAACGAGCAAAGCGAGTGCGATTGGAGTAATCTTCCTTCGCTGAAAGTAAATTTTTAACTATTTAAAAATTTATCTTTCAGCATTAGTGATTACGACACACAAGGTATAAAAAATAATAAAATAATAGTAAATGATAACCAGTAACACAAAAGCAAATTGCTATATTTCTATAATATTGTTTTTCACTTCTTGATTAAATTGCATAACTTGTCCATATTGTTTTGACTCTCTATTAAGTATGACATATTTAAACATTTTTAAATTTTCCATATTTTTATAATTTGCTTCAAAAGAATTATCTAAAATAATCGCAAATCTATATCCCTCTCTCATAAGTTCATATACAGCTTCTTTATTTTCTATAAAATATTCATGTCTTATTTTTAAACATAGTTTATCCTGAATCGCTGCATTGTCTATAACATTTAATATGCTTTTTATTTTTTTAGGTTTTGCCAATAATGTTTCTGCAAATTCAACAATATATTGTTTTTTAAAATTCTGCTTAATAACATCTCTTATAATTTGAACACTAATTAAGTAATATTCTATAACTAATTTGTCCTCATTTGTAATTCCTGAATTAAATACTTTATTAATGGCCATTTCACTATATTCCATAGGAAATTTTAATTCGAATTTTAAGTTTACTCTATATACATTTGCAATATTCTTATAGTTTGATATCTTTAAGAAAAATTGATTTGTGTTAAACTTTGTTAATAATCTTTCTTTTTCATCACTTATTTTTGTCATTTCATTATATAAATTTTCTTCAAAACCATCATTTTCTCTATTTAAAAGTTTTTTTCTAAGTTTTGTTATTTGAAATATCTTATTTCTTAAATCTTTACAATATACAACATTGTCAAAATATAAAACATAACAGAAAAAAACATGTAATTTATCTAAAAAATCTTTATCACTGAAATTTTCTGAAATGGTATATTCATATGTTTTTTTCAATTCTTCTAGTATCGTTCTTCTGATTGTCGCATTTTCACTTCCTTTAAAGAAATTATAATATCTTGCATTTATGTATTTTTCAGAATACATGTCATCATATCTTTTATCATATGTATTTTCAAATATAAGTTTTAAATATGTTGTTATTTGTTTTTTCGTTAGTGCAATGTATTCGTTCATAATATTGATTGTCATGTTATATGTGTTCCTTTCTTTAAAATAATTATATCTATTCACTGCTAACAGTTATAATGGATTTATCATTATTACTGTTTGGATATGTATAATCTTTATTAACATCTACCTTATAAAATCTAATTTCTCTGCTGGATATAGCATCTATTTTAATAGTAAACCCATTTATATATGTTTTACCATCTATATTGGTTGTTGTTATCTTTGTTGCATCTGAATAAGCACTATTTGTTACATCAAACAAAACTTCCCTTGGATTAAATTCAATTTTAACTTCTGCAGAATAACATTTTGCTTTTTTATCCTCTGATAATGATAAATATGTATCTATATCTATCCTATCTCCCACATGAAAAGAATCGAATGCTTCTTTAATAGTATAGTAAGTTAACGTATTTGTAATACTTAATAACATATATGGGTCTTGTGATTTGTCTGTGATTTGATAAGTAAGTTCCTCTTTTCCTACAACAAATGTAAATCTTCCTTTTAAAGTCTTTTTATATGGTGCAGTTGAATTAACGACTACGTCAACAACGACTTTGTCTCCATCTTTTAATTGTGTATTTGGCGTAATGGTTAAATTAAAAAAATCCGAATTGGTATCTGCTTTAATAATTCCCTGTGTTTTACTTAATTGGCAAATGGCATTATCACTACATGTATATAAAATATCATATCCAATATCATAAGTGGCAGATTCTATATTATTTAAACGACTATTCATATTAATTGTAATTGTATAATCATCTACACCTGACCAATTATCAACTTGATAATTAGAATTATCTTCTGATAGTTTATCACTAAAAAAATAAAATTCTTTACTCCTTACAAAAAAATTGCTTACATTACTTGTTAAATATCTACCAAAAATAATCATAAATGACAAAAGACTAAGTGCAATTAGTGTAGCAATGATTATTTGATTTTTTTTATATTTTATATTTTTGCTTATAAAATTTCCTATTTTCTTTTGCATATGACTCCTCTTTATTCTTTTTAAGATGTTACCTGATGTGAATCAACTTGGATTTCTAAAGCTTCTATAATATTTTGATAATTTGTTGTATTATAATTTTCTGGAAAATGGATAACCAATTCATATATATTTGTTTTTGGTTCTTCATAATATAAATTTTCTTCTTGTGTGGTCATATTTCTAAAATATGTACCATATTCATCTGGTTCTACAGTATTTGTTTTTATAATATTCACCGCTCCAGAATCTGTATGTTTTTGATTTTTATATAATTCGTATGTTAATGGCAAATTTGTAGTGGTTCTAATCGTTAAATTATATGCTAAATCAATTTCAGCTGTTTTTTCTCCATCTTGATTACCTATTGAAAATGTATATACATATGCATCATCTTGTGGGAATAATGATGCTAGATTTAATGTCATTGTTTTATAATCTTCATTTAATAAGTAAAATGCAATATCCACATTAGCCGTTGAATTTGCTATACTTTCATATTTTGATAAAACAAGAACGACGATTCTAATGAGAATTAAAAGACATAATATAAGAATGACAAATTTTGCATATAATCTCTTCAGTTTTTTATTCATTTGTTTATCATTCCTTTCTTTTGTTATAATTGGTTGATATTACTGTTTCACTTTAGATATATTTTTGTTATTTTTCAATCTTGTCGTCGGCCTTATCATTTTTAGAAACAAATTGCACAACAACTCCCAAAAGGAAAAGCAAAAGTACAATAAGTCCTATGATTTCTGGTGACAAAAAGATTTTTCTCCATATTCCTAATTTAGGAAGGATATAAATTACTCTTCCTAAAATCTGATCTTCTGTGATAGGTTTATCTTCGCTATTATTGGCATCTCCTTTTGCCACTAAGTGATCGCCATCTTTTTCTACTAATCTATGTGTAATAAAATTGTCTCCCTCTCTATATACAATCACTTCTCCTTGGTTTACATCTTTTGTGATTTTAACAATTACAACATCTCCTATCTCTATTGTTCCCGACATACTCCCTGTTGCTACCTCAAAAAACGTATATCCAAATAGATTAGCATAATCATTTTGGAATACTTTAATTTGTACTATATAATAAATACCTATCATGATTAAAACAAAAACGATAAGCAATAATACATTAAGAATATGTCCTATTATGGTACTAATTGTTTTCTTTTCTTTATGTTTTGACATTTTTTCTCCTGTAATATTTGTTTTTTGATTTATAAATATTCTAGACTAACACTTATACAAATTTTCACATATTAAAACTGATGAATATATTCGTTTGTTATTCATCAACATACTGATTTAACTCTTCCCCTAAATATTGACAAACATGCACAGTAATTGGAATTTGATATTCTGCCTCCCATGTCGTTCCTAATCCAATATCTTCTTCATGATTATTTTCACTTTCAATCCATTCTACTTCTACTGTAATTTCATTTGTAGTTCCTTCTTGTATTTTTTCTAATGGTATAATTCCTGTATATGTATTCTTATCAGTTTTTACTAATTCATTTCCATTTAATGTTTCTTTTATAGATTTTATTTGTATATTTGGATTTATAAGTTTTTCTTCATCCAAATAGATATCATATCTGGTTGAAACATTCGTATTTTGGGGATCAATATTGATTTTAAATGTACCAGTTAAACCAGGCGCTATATTCCCTGGTTTAACATGTTCATTTTCTTCCACAGTAACATTGTTTATATCAAATTGAATATCTGTTCCTTTGGTGATATCGGTCCCATTAACAATAATATTCCATGTTCCATTTTTGAGTTGAACACTTGCCCCTAGTTCGCTATGAAAAAGTGCATATATTCTAACAACTCCATATATAATTAATAAAATGATACATAAACACAAAAAAATCAATACTTTTTTTGTGTTCTTTTTAGCCAAATTAGTCATTTGCTTCTTTTCCTTTAGTTTCTTTTTTATCTTCTTTAGCTTCTTCTTTAATTTCTTTCTTTGCTTGTTTTATTCCAGTAGCAACAACCATGATTTGATTAACAAATGCAATTAATGCTGGTAATACAATTAAAAATAGAAATCCCCATCTTGATTCTATGATTCCTAATACAGTTCCAACATTTGGCATAATCGTTGCTGTTGATGCAGGTCCTATAACATATTCATCTGAAATTTCATATTCTCCATCATCTATTAAATATTTTACATCAAATTCGTTTGAATCATCTATATCATTGATTGTTCCTAACCTTATCATGACTTGTTCATTATATACATCATAATAAAGAAATTTATCTCCTACTTCTAGCCCATCAGCTTTGTCTATAATTGCTAAATCACCTTTGTTGAAATCTGGATTCAATTTATTGTCTGGTACAATAACAAATGATACTGTTCCAAATTCTGATACTTTATAGTCATTGTATGACAATAAGCAAACCGTTACAAATATTGCGATTACTAAATAAATCATAAAAATGATATTAAAAAATACTCTCTTCATTTTTTCCCCCTTGTATAACAAAAAAATTCTAGTGCCAATATATCATACTAGATTTTTTTTTTCAACTTTTTTTTATTAGTTTCGATATTTTTTTCATATTTTCATTTACAATTTTTTATGCTAATGTTATAATAAAACAAATTCATTATGGAGGATACAAATGATAAACTTTTCAGATAAAGAAAATATGAAAAAATTAATCGAATTAGAAAAAATTTCTTTAACATCTACATTAGAAATCCAAAAAAATTTAAATAAACAAATTTTAATGTTTATTAAAAATTTTATGTCAGATGTTACTTTTTCATATGATATTAACCCTAATGATAAAGCTTTTTATTATTTAAATGAATCAACAAATGCTTTAACAAAATCTAATTCCAATATTACAATTTTAAAAAATTTATTGAGTTCTCTAGATAAAATAAATCATAATACTGAAAATATAGAAGGACAAATAAATGAATATAATCAATTTTTTAAAGATAATATAAATTCTATATACGAAAGTACAGAAATCATAGAAAACTTTGTTCATAGAATAACAACAATAGATTTATCAGAATTAGCAAAAAATTTAACTACCCCAACCGAAAATAGACAAACAAATATTATTGACAATGAAATTTTGTCAAACTTTTATCTTGAAAAAAGTTTAATTATTTCAGAATTTCAGCAAAAAGTATTCCTTCCTTTTACGATAAATGAAATAAAGGAATTATTACTAAGTAATTGTTCTGAATATAAAACAATACAAAGTGTTATTGATCATCTTTATACAAAACCGCTTAGTGATTATAGATTTTCAGGTATTGCAAGATTTAAAGAAGCCTATAAACTTGTTACAGAAAAAGAAAAAGGTTCTAAATTAAAAGCAATCGGTCTTGGTATTGAGTTATTTTTTAATTATAATTTACACCCTGCTATTATTACAGCTTGTAAATCTTTGAATGAATTAGATATTTATTTAGCTTGTTTGGAAGATAATACATTAGATGATTTTAAATTTTTTGATGTAAAATATGAAATTGCACCTGCTATCGTAAATCCTTCTAAAAACACTATTCTTTAAATAAACTTATTAAAAAAAGTAGTAATCTATACATGAGATTACTACTTTTGTTGTATTTTTTATCATATCTTTATTTTTTTATAAAAATATGATAATATATATTTGCTTATATAAGTAAATGCTTGTTTTTTAGTAACCAGTAGACAATTTGTTTAAAAAGAACGGAGGATTTATATGGCCAAATTGATTACAATCTGTCCTAAATGTAAGGCAACAAACGTGGTAACTAATACTACCTATATACGTTTAGATGGCGGAGCAAATGTTGTATGCTCAAAATGCCATTTACGGTTTTGGGCAGTATTAAATCCTGAGGATATTGAAAACCTTTTTAAAGGTGATTCAGTTTTTCTCTCAGAATTAAAAGGTGACTATTTATTGGAGTCCGAATATTAACAATTTATCAAAAATGGCTGAGTAGCAGATGGAGTTCTTCCATCTGCTACTTTCTAATATTAGTTCCTAATTTAATTAAAATACGGAGGGAAGGTTTTTACACCTCCCCTCCCATTTCGGTTTCGAAGCTTTTTACAGAGCCTTGTAAATTTTATTTACGGCTCTGGCCACAGCTTTGTCTTCATCCTCTGTCTGGACTGTACATTCCAGTATTTTTTCGAACTCATCTATTATGATGAGTCTCTTTAAATTACTGGAATGTATTTTTCCTTCAGAAAATAAAGACTTTAACTCATTCTCAGTGAAAATGAAATACCATTTCACGAGTTTAATGGTACTCACCTCCTGAGCTAAGAGTTTTGCAGTTACTTCGATCTTTACTGCTTTTCGCAGCTGTTCCAGGAACTTTCGTTGGTCTATGACCTCATCATAGGCTTCCTGGATTTCTTCTGGAAAATTGCAAAGAAGCGGTAGTGCCGCTATTTCGCAAGTACTTCCTAAACCTAGTTCTTCAACTAGATTTGCGTCCCGGCATATCTCCTTCGCGTATTTTTTTAATTCTTTTGTATTTGCACTTTTCATAATAGTGCCCTCCTTTATTTTGATACTGTATTTACAGTTCGTTCTTTATTATAACACAAATTAACATAAATTTCAAAAAGAGAGAAATATAAATTTTTCTCTCTTTTAATATTATTCAATTTCATCACGATTTTCTATTGTAGAAGTGTTAGAATTAGGTGTACTTGTATTGGTACTTGGTACTGTATTTGAAGTATTTGTTGAAGTATTGGTACTTCCTGTACTATTTGTCGTATTCGTATGATTGATAGTAGAATTTGTTGTACTTGTATTTGATGAAGTTGTATTATTTCTATTTGTATTTGTTGTATTGGTTCTATTATTAGTTATGGTATTTGTTCTATTATTATCTGTTGTTGTATTTGTCGTTGTATTTGTCGTCGTGTTTGTTGATGTATTTGTTTCTGGAATTTCATTTTCTAAACTTGGATCTAATGTTAAATCTTCATTAGAGGTATTTTGATTTACTTGTTCAGTTTGTTTATTTGAATTGCTATTTGTTGTAACCTTACTGCCAGAATGTTCTGTACAATTATCTGGTTTGGTTCCCCATAAGAAATATTCTTCATAAGTATTAGTACAACCACTATTAGCAATCCCTCCAGAATCTGCGCATATTGTTTCTGTTTGTATCCAGCTAGGCTTTTCAAATGTTGCATTATTTAAGCCAGAATGGATATTTCTCATAACATTTGCCCAAATTACTCCAGCTGGATTTTGTCTATTAAAGTAAATCGTTTCATTTTGATCATATCCAAACCAAGTTGCAGCTGTATAGTATGGTGTGAATCCACATAACCATCTGTCATAATTTTCATCTGTTGTTCCTGTTTTTGCTGCTACATCCATTCCTGAAATAGCACAATAGGTAGCTGTTCCATTTGCTCCTTTAACAGGTTGTGTTAATATTTCTTTTAAAATATAAGCTACTTGTTCTGAAAATACTCTATGAGATTCAGGGGTTGCTTTTATAATTGTCTTTCCTGTTTGATTGGTTATTTCAGTATAAAAAGTAGGTTCTATATATACACCATCATTCGCAATGGTTGCATATCCAGCTGCCATTTCTAAAGGTGTAATTCCTTTATCTAATCCTCCTAAAGCTAGTGATAAGCTTTCATCCTTTTCTGTCAAAGATGTAATTCCCATATCTTTCAAATAAGATATAGAAGTTTTTACACCTATTTGCTCCATCATCTCTACAAACGGAATATTTTGAGAAGATTCTACTGCTCTTCTCACTGTTATGTCTCCTAAATATCCGTCATAATTTACAGGTTTGTAGCTTCCAGCAAAAGTTGTTTCCTCATCTGCATATATAGTTGCTGCTGTGAATTTTTTCTTATCAATTCCAGGTGCTAATACAGCTAATGGTTTGATAGAAGAACCAGTTTGTCTTGTACTTTGTGTAGCTCTATTTAATCCTCTGGCTGTATCTTTTTCTCCCAAGCCTCCAACACAAGCAACTACTTGGCCTGTTTGATGATCTATAATTACCATTGCTGCCTGTGCTGGATCTCCACCTTCTCTTGAAGCAATATTATATTGACGTTTGTTAAATTCTGTTTCTGTTTCATCTTGAATACTTGAATTTTGTGTACTATTAATTGTTAATCCACCTAAATACAAATAGTTTGTAGCAAAATCTTCTGTTATATTTTTCTTATCTGCTATATCTTGTGTTATCTCATTAATTAAAGCATCTGTATGATAAGAGTAAATTCCATCACTTGCTTCTACAGTTCCTTGCTGAAAGCTCAATCCGTTTTTTACCTCTGACACAGCTGTATTATATTCTTCTTCAGTTATGTATTCTAATTCTAACATTTTATCTAACACAGTTATTGTTCTATTGGAAATTTTCTCTGTATTATCTGTTTCGTCATCAAATGGATTATATGAATTTGGTGAATTGTTAATTCCTGCTAAGAAAGCACATTCAGCAAGTGTCAAATTTTTGACATCTTTGCTAAAATAATACTGGCTACCAGCCCCTACACCATATATATTAGGT
This sequence comes from Bacillota bacterium, assembly GCA_963929465.1. Taxonomy (GTDB): domain Bacteria; phylum Bacillota; class Clostridia; order TANB77; family CAG-508; genus CAG-269. The sequence continues at coordinate 13,038 of CAWVJG010000022.1, read as the reverse complement.
CCAACATATATAATATTAAGATACATGTCTAATATTTCTTCTTTTGAGAAATAACATTCTAGTAAATATGCTTTCCACCATTCTTTTACCTTTCTAGAAATAGAACCACTATTATCACCCGTTAAATTTTTTACCAATTGTTGTGTAATAGTACTTCCTCCAAAAGAAGAATTTCCTAGGTGTATTACATAATTAATAATCGCTGAACCTGTTCTTTTTATATCTACACCATGGTGTTTGTAATATCTTTCATCTTCAATAGCCACATAGGCATCTTTTAAATCTTGGGGCATCTCTTCATTTTCAACTTTTATTTTCTTTCTTTCACTACCAAGTTCTGCAATCACATTACCATCAGAATCCACGACAACAGAATTTTCATTTGTAAACATATCTGTTGTTATCTGTTTCCATTGATAAGCAGAAATTCCTAAAATAATAGCTAAAATAATAATAACAACGATAATAACAGTAATGATAATTTTTTTGATTTTCTTTTTTCTAATGGCTTTTTTATAGTCAAAATCATCATCTTCACTTGCATGATTTCCTTTTTTACTATGTTTACTTTTTCTATTCCCGTTTTTCCTGTTTTCGTTAAATTGATATCTATCTTTTTTTCGATTTTCTTCATCAATAAATTTTTCTCGTTCTTCCTTCTCTTTTTGCATTTTTCTCATAGCTCTTGGAAGTTCTTCCTCATCTCTACTATGATTAAACATATATTCACTTTCCTTTATGATAAATTTCATTAATAGTATATCACAATCAATAAAAAAATCAATGTCCATTTAGTGTCCAATTGGGGACGTTTCTGTTTGGGACATTTTTGTCCAATTGGGGACGTTTCTGTTTGGGACATTTTTATGTAGACTATTTTATATATTTTTTAGTAATCTATTGAATTTCTAGTACATTTTATAGCACAACTCAAACCCAATATCCATATATATTCTATTAATAGAATTTTTTTATAAAACTGTTTGCTGATTTAAATTTTAATATTTCTATAATATTTTGATTATCTATTATTCATAGATATTTTAATTAGTTTCAAAATATTCTATTTCGTTACTAGTTCACATAAAAATGTCCCAAACAGAAACGTCCCCAATTGGACATTGATTTTTTATATGTACTGAGATATAATACTATATATACCAAAGGAGTGTGAAAAACATATGATAAAAAGAGAAGAAAATCCAGACTATATTAATTCTTTTTTAGATTATAGTGCCACGATTTTAAATAAATCCCCTAATAGTATTAAAGAATATAATTACGATTTAGCAATGTTTTTTAGATTTATAAAAATTCACTTTCATATGACAGATGAAACAGATTTTTCGAAGATTGAAATTAAAGATATTCCCATTAGTGTTGTTAAAAAAATCACTTTGGAAGATATTCATGCTTTCATTAGTTATATGGCAATGGAGCTTAGAAGCAAAGCTGCTACAAGAGCTAGAAAGGTTTCTACTATTAGAATCTTTTTTAAATATCTTTCTCAAAAGGCAAATTTAATAGATATTAACCCTGCTCAAAATTTGGAAACTCCAAAAGCAGATAAAAGACTTCCTAAATATTTGAATTTAGAAGAAAGTAAACGATTATTAAATGTTACAGAAAACGAAGATAATCGTAATTATCAAAGAGATTATGCGATTATCACATTATTTTTAAATTGTGGGCTTCGTTTATCTGAATTGGTTGGAATTGATATCAAAGATATTGATTTTAGTGAAGCAAAATTAAATGTTATTGGTAAAGGAAATAAAGAAAGAACGATTTATTTGAACCAAGCATGTTTAAAGGCAATTAGTGAATATTTACAGGTACGACCTAAAGAAGGTGTTAAAGTTGATAAATTAAATTCCCATAAAGCTTTATTTTTAAGTGAGCGTCGTGAAAGAATTAGTAAAAGAACCGTACAATATATTGTTAATAAAGAATTGCAGGCCGCTGGGCTTGATACTAATAAATATTCTGTGCATAAATTAAGACATACAGCAGCTACATTAATGTATCAATATGGAAATGTTGATATTAGGGCTTTACAAGTGCTTTTAGGACATGAAAGTATTTCTACTACAGAGATTTATACACATGTTGATAATTCTCAAGTAAGAAATGCAGTGGAAAGTAATCCTTTAGCAAATTTATAGTTAAAATAGAATAATACTAGCTTAGACACATTCTAGCTAGTATTATTTTATTAAAACACTCATCTAAATTTTTCATAATTTTCTTTTTGTATTTTTTCATTATTCAGTTGTTTGAGATTGTTGTAACTTATTTTGAGTAATTTGTTCATCTGTTAATTTCTCTCCACAATGTTTACATCTTTTTGTTTTTGCAGAACAGCTTGCACATAAAGTGTCTACATCAGTAGTTGGAAATGACATCTTTTTGTTGCATACTTCACAATTTTTATATGATATTACAGTTCCACCAAAACCAGGATCTTTTAAGCAATGATTTCCTCCACAATAATAAGCTTGAACATTGTTATCTAAATTTTCTAAATTGTTATTTCTATATTCTATATATATTACAATTATAATGATTGCTATAAATATTACTGTCAACAGTATCCCAAGTTTTAAAAATTTTCTTTTTTTCATTTACCATCCCTCTTTTTTTCTACTTCAATATTGTTAAATCCCTTTCTTATCTTTTTAATAGCTTCTGGAATCATTTCAATCGTATCAGATGCTTTCATACTAATATCTGTATATTTTTCTTGAGCCAATTCTCCTGCCATACCTGCTAAATAACTACCTGCTGCTACTATCTTTGCATTTGCTTCGTGATAACCTAACATACCTACTAAAACACCTGATAATACATCTCCACTACCTGCTGTTGCCATTCCAGGACAACCTCTTTTTACTAAATAAGTAGTTGTCCCATCTGTAACAATGGTTGTACTTCCTTTTAATAATAAGATAACATGATATTTTTTAGCAAAGTTTTTTGCAATTTCAATTGAATCTTTCTTTATTTCTTCAATTGGTATTTTTGACAATCGTTCAAATTCTTTTAAATGTGGTGTTAAAACTACTTTGCATTTTGTTTCTTGTAAAATATCTAAATTCATTTGAGATAAGGTATTTAATCCATCTGCATCAATGACACAAGGAATTTCTTTTGTTTGCAATATATATTCTAAAATCTTTTCATTATCTCTACCTTTTCCCCATCCCATTCCAATTGCTACTGATTTTAATTTATCTAATGCTTTATCAATTTCTTCTTTATTAAATTTCATTTTTTGTTCTTCATCATTCTCTATTGGGAAAATAGTTTGCTCTAGCAAATATGGAGCAATACTGGTTTCTATACATTTAGGAACAATGATTCTTATCACACCACAACCTGCTCTTAATGCGGTTGAGCTCATATTAGCCAATTTTATAGCTCCTGTATATTCCATACAACCGCCTATAATACCCACATATCCATAGGTTCCTTTATGACTATCTTTCTCTCTTTCCTTAAAGATTTCCTTTAAATCTGTATTGGTTAATTCTAAACAATTTGTATCCATACTTTCCTTCTTTTCTATATTTTATTCTAACTAATTATATATCATAAATTAGGAATTTTATCAATTAATATTTTATTAAGCTCTTTGTATATTTTGACAAAATTGACTATTATTGTGTTTTGAGGTGTTTTATAGTATAATAATAAGTATAAAAAGCAAAGAAAGGGAGCCTCTAAAGTTAGGGGCCAAGGAAAAAACAAATGACAAAAAGTTTTAAAGAAGCTTTTAGAAACGGATTCTCCGAAGGTCGTAAGAAGGCTAAGGAAAATTCCTATCGAGCCAGAAAAAACAGAAACACTGGCTCATCAACAAAACGGGGACGCACTTAACTGTGCGCCCTTATTTTATTTATTAAGAATTTAATGTAAATTTGTATACCAAATCATAAAATCACTTGCTAAAGATATATATGGATTATTAATTGAAGAAGATTGGATTTTCTGAATTTCTTCAACATTTACTAAACTTTTTTCTATTTTTTCTATATCTTGTACAGATTTCGTTTTTATAATAAACTCTGCTGGAAATATATTATTTTCTCCTTCATATCCTGCTAACAAATCTTGATTTTCTTTAAATCTTTGTTTCATTTCTTCTAATTTCTCTTCTGGAGAAACATATGTGATTTCAACATCTTCAGCTTGATTTTTTATTTGATTTTGAATATTTGTCATTTGTTCTTCAGAAATATCTTTATTCATAAAAATTTCCATGGTTGTTTGATCATGGTAATAACTAATAAATGCAATAATATGTAAAATAACAAGTAATATAATGAATACACTAGAAATCACGATTATGATTTTTTTCCTTTTTAATTTTTTATTGACTCTTTTTAAATAATCAATTTCAATTTTATCATCATCATCTATTTTTTTATCTTTTTTAATTTCTTCATAAACTTTTTTACACTCTTCACATTTAACTAAATGCTTTTCTACCAGTTCTTTAGAAGCTGGATTTAGTGTTCCATCACAATATCCAAAAATTAAGTCTTGTACGATCTCACATTCCTTTTTCATTTTCTCTATCTCCTTTCATTTTTTGCTTTCCACGAAAAAAAGTAACTCTAGCCCAATTAGAGGTTTTTCCCATAATCTCCCCTATCTCTTCATATTCTAAATTTCCTAATATTCGTAAATACATCACATTTCTAGTTTCTTCATTTAATTTTTGTATGTTTTTTAGTAATTCCAATTTTTGTTCTTTTTGACTAACGATTTCTTCTATTGATTCTTCTGTAAACAATGTGTTTTCTATAGTATTTATCGGAACTTCTTTTCTCTTTTTTTCCTTCTTATATCGATTAAACCAAATATATTTTGCTATTTGGCATAACCAAGTTGATAATTTGCATTTATGTTCAAATTTATCAATATTTTCAACTGCTACTAAAAATGTTTCTTGTACGATTTCTTCAGCTATATCTTCTTTTCCTGTTAAGCAGAATATATATTTATATACAATTTTTGAATATTTATTATATATTTCTTCCATATTCTGCATAACCTTTCCTCCTTTCACTTTATTAGTGTAAAAAGACATCTTTTTGTTACAATTATTTTTAAAAAATTGTAAAACAATAATAGAAAAAATGATTTTCAGTGCAATGTTGTTTTTATTGAATAGCAAAAATCACTTTTTCCTATTCAATAAAAAGACAATACCAACTTGTATTGTCTTAAAATTCTTTGTTTTTCATTTGCTTTTTGATTGTATAGAAAAAATTTTTTTTGTCTCTATATAAGATTTCTTTTATATTTTTATGTAGTGATATTCACATGCACGAATTAATCGATTCATAATGGCAAGTCCTATTCCATCATTTTTAACCCCTTCAATAATAACAATATCTGGTTTAAAAGAATCTACTTTTCTTAAATCTTTAAAGATATTTTGTGCGATTTCATTTAAATTTTCTTTAGAACCATATAAAATTTTATTTTTTACATTATAATATTCTGCATTTTCATTACATGAAATAACCAATGGATTTGTGTATTTTAAAATCATTTCTTGGATTTCTTTAATCATTTTTTCATTATCTTCACTATATACTAATATACAATCTGCTTTTGGTGCATAATGTCTATATTTCATTCCTGGAGATAGCACTTTTTCATCAATTTCAATATTCTTTAAAATATGTTCGTCTATTTTTACAACACCTACTGCCTTTTTTATATCTTCTGGAGAAATTTTACCAGGTCTTAGAATATTTGGAATACCATCAACCACTCTTACCACTGTTGATTCTAGTCCTACTTCACATTCTCCCCCATCAACAATATAATCTACTTTATCAGATAATTCTTCAAAAATATCTTTAATATTGGTTCCACTTGGTCTTCCTGAAACATTGGCACTTGGTGCAGCAATTGGAATACCAGCATAAGAGATTAATTCTTTCGCAATTGATCCACTTGGCATACGAATACCAACCGTATCTAACCCAGCAGTAACAATGTCAGGAACAATTTCTGTTCTATCTAAAATGATGGTAAATGGTCCTGGCCAAAATGTCTTCATCAATGTATATTCTATATCAGATATATTTTTAGCAATTTTAGATACCATATCAAAATTAGAAACATGTAAAATTAATGGATTGTCTTGTTCTCTTCCTTTTGCTTTATATATTTTTTTTACAGCATTTTCATCTAATCCATTAGCACCTAATCCATATACCGTTTCTGTTGGAAATAAAACAAGTCCTCCATTTCTGATAATTTCTCCTGCTACTTTTAATTTCGAATAATCTGTTGTATTTTTTAAATCCAAATATTTTTCCAATGTTTTACCTTCTTTCTTCGATATATATTATACTGTATTTTTCTAATTTTATCAACCATTATGTAAATATCTAATTATGTAAATATCTAATTATAAAAAGCACCTAACAATGAATTGAACGATTATATTTTGCTAACTCTCGTCCATTTTCTTGGAATAGTAATTAAAAAATTATATAATTTTTACATTTTTTGAAAAATACTGGACATATTTTTAGTATTTGTGATATCATAGTAAGGAACTTATGATAAATTTTTTTGTTTTAACGGAGGTATAAAATATGATTAAAAATTTAAAAATATTTTCTGTAATAGTAATATTGTTAATGTTATTATCTTTTACTACAAATGTTTTTGCCGTTGATATGAACATTAACGAAACAGATAATCAAAATACATCATCTAATACATCTAACACTTCAAATAGTTCAAACACTTCTAACAGTTCAAATACATCAAATACTTCAAGAACGAATACTTCTTCAAGTGCATCTTCATCAAATAGTAATTCTTCATCTACTACCAATACAACAACTGTACAAAGTAGTTTGCCTGAAAGTGATTTAGGAATATCAAATATCTTATCTATCATTCTCATCGCAATAGGTGCACTATTAATTCTATTAGCAATTGCAATTTTAATTAGACTAGGTAAATAATTTTTTAATTTTTTAAATTTAAGATTTTGACTCAAAAAGTTAAAATCTTTTTTTGTTACACAGAAAAATGGCTATGCAATTTTTTCATGTATAATTTTTTTCTTTTTTTAGATAATAGTAATGAGAATATATCATCTAATATTATATTTATTATATTTTTAAAGGAGGCTTTTGATTATGCAAAAGAAATTATTTTTCGTATTTGCTATTATCGTTTCTATAATATTTTCTTTTTCTATATGTTTTGCAGCTGATAATCCTCTAAAAGATGCAACAAATACGGTTAGAAATGCTGTTGATAATACTGACGATGCTGTTGAAGGTGCTATGCACAATGCAGGTGATGCAATTCATAATACTACTGAAAAAGCAGAAAATACAATGGAAAATGCTGGGAATATGATTGAAGGAGCAGGAAATACTGTAGAAAAAGATATGAAGAATACAACTTCTATGGTCACCAACACTAATAAAGATGGTTATACAGCAGCAAGAACTTCAACAAATGGAAGTGCAACATTTTTGGGAATGAATGCAACTGCTTGGACTTGGCTAATCTTAGGTATTGCTGCAATCGCTATTATTGCAGTTGTTTGGTATTATTCAACGCAAATTACTTCTGAAAATAATCACTCAAGAAGAGATTAATCTATACTTTTTTTAAGAACTCAAAAATATATAGCTAAATTAGGAAATTCGAGAACAATTCTTGTAAAAACAAAATTTGTTTTAAACAGATAGAAATTTAAAAATATTTCTATCTGTTTTATATATAAATCATCTAAAAAATGTTTAAATTTTTTATTATGTTGCTTTTGTTATTCTATAATATATGATATAATATTCAAAAAATGAAGAGGTAATTATATGAATACAAAATTAATCGCCAAAAATCCAACAGCTTATCATAATTATTTTATTGAAGATAAAATAGAAACTGGAATTGTGCTATTTGGGACAGAGATTAAATCAATTCGAGCTGGTAAAGTGAATTTAAAAGATAGTTTTGCTAACATTAAAAATGGTGAAGTCTACATATCTGGAATGCATATTAGTCCCTATGAGCATGGAAATATTTTTAATAAAAATCCATTACGAGATAGAAAACTTTTATTAAATAAAAGAGAAATTAACAGATTAATTGGACTTACTAAGCAAAAAGGATATACCCTAATTCCTATTAGTCTTTATTTTAAAGGAAATTTTGTTAAAGTAGAATTAGGTATTGGAAAAGGTAAAAAATTATATGATAAACGTCAAGATATTGCAAAAAAAGACGCACAAAAACAGATTGCTATCAACTTAAAAAACAACCAATATTAAACAAGAACAAGACTTATAATTCTTGTTCTTGTTTTGATTTTATTTCTTTTCTTTTTCTACTAGATTCTATCATAGCATTTGACATTATCTGTTTTTTAATTCTCTCATACCTTGCCTGTGATAAAGCACCATTCTTTATAGCTAATTGATGCATTTTTGCTATTGAAGGCGGAGAAATGTTTATATGAAACTCTTCATCAATTTCTTTTGCAATTTGTTCTTGTGATTTTAATTCTAGTAATTTTTTTAGAGCTTGTTTGTACAAGATACTATTTACTTTATCGGCTTTTTCTTGCATTTCTTTTTTTCTTTGCTCAAATACCATATCATCTTCTGGTGTAATGATTCCCTGTTTTCTGCCTTCTTTAATATATTTATTTATTGTTGTAATACTAGTAAAAAAATCACTATACTTCCAAATAGCTTTTGAATCCATCGAATTAGGAATCTTATATAAGCTAATAATTTCTTCTTTTTTTAAACGTGGCATACTCTTCCCTCTTTTATATTTTACCAGCTGAACCAAATACATCTTTCATTTTATGTGCAACTGTTTCTTTTATTAAGTCTCTTGCTGGTGTTAAGTATTTTCTAGGATCAAATGCACTTGGATCTTCTACAAATACTTTTCTAATTCCTGCTGTCATAGCTAATCTTAAATCTGTGTCTACATTAATTTTAGAAACACCAGATACACTTGCTTCATGTAACATTTCATCTGGCACACCTTTGGCTCCAGGGATATTTCCTCCATATTCATTACACATATTAACTAATTCTGGTATAACTGTTGAAGCACCATGTAATACGATTGGTGTATTTGGTATTCTCTCTTTAATTTCTTTTAAGATATCAAATCTTAATTTTGCTTCACCTTTAAATTTATATGCTCCGTGACTTGTTCCTATAGCAATTGCTAAAGAGTCACAACCTGTTCTTTTAACAAATTCTTCTGCTTGCGCTGGGTCTGTATACATAGCATCAGATGCTGCTACATTAACATCATCTTCTATACCTGCTAATTTACCAAGTTCTGCTTCAACAACAACACCTTTAGAATGTGCATAATCTACTACTTGTTTTGTTAGTGCTATATTTTCTTCAAAATCATATTTTGATCCATCTATCATAACAGATGTAAATCCATTATCAATACACATTTTTGCTGTTTCAAAATCTGGTCCGTGGTCTAAGTGAATGGCAATTGGAATTTCTGGATATTGTTCTACTGCTGCTTGTACCATTTTCATCAAATATCCTATTCTTGCATATTTTATTGCACTTGATGATGCTTGTAATATAACTGGTGATTTACATTCTGCTGCTGCATCTGTAATTGCTTGTACAATTTCCATATTATTTACATTAAATGCACCTACTGCAAATCCTTCCTTCATTGATTTTTCAAACATTTCCTTTGTTGTAACTAACATATATTTTCCTCCTTTTTTGGGTTTTCCCCTATTGATTTTGCTAAGGTTATTTTATTTCTAATTTACAGATATGTCAAGAAAAAATGGGAAGAAAAATTATTCCTTCCCATAAATATAACTTGAACACATAGATTCTTCTGGTTGTTTTGTATTACAATTTTTCGTTGGTTCTACCTGAATTGCCTGTAGCTTGCATAAATTTTGATTTGTTTCATTATACTTACAAGTTCCTACTGTACAATGTATTTTTTGATTTCCTTCCATTTTACTACCTCCAAAAAATTTGTATATGAACATGGTTTTTGTTCATACTATTATTATGTGAAAATTTTATATTTGTATTCTATTTTTAGAGGATTTCCATTTTTTTAAATTTGAAAATTATTCTTTAAAAATTTAATAAACGTTTTGAATTGTAATAGGACATTTTTCTATAATATATTCTCTTTTAAATATTTGCTAATACCTTCATTCATATTTGTGTCTGTTATAAAATCAGCAGCATCTTTTACAACTTTTTCTGCATTTCCCATAGCAATACCAATTCCTGCATGTTTAATCATTTCTAAATCATTATAATCATCTCCAAATGCTATAACATCTTCATCCTTTATATTCCATGTTTTGACTATGGATTGTATACTGTTCCATTTAGATACTTCTTGATCCATAATTTGGCATAGCTTTCCATTATCTGTAACAATCCCTTTACATGTATCTGGTAAAATAGTAAGAAAATCTTGAGAAATAGGCGTTTTATTACAAATAATCACTTTATATACTGTTTTCATATCTAATGATGTTAAATCTACAATTTCTGTTGGAACTTTTCCGAAAAATTCAGAAGTATCAAAATTGGAATATAGTTTGTCATTAATCTCAAAACAAATTTGATGATATCCTGATTTTTGTGATGTTTCTATTATTTTATATACAGTATCTTTTGACATTTCTTTTTTATATAATATTTCTTTATGATTAATCATACAGGCACCATTATAACAAATAATCGGATTGTCTCTTAGTTTTTGAGGTACATATTTATAGGCATCTCTTGGTGGTCTTGCTGTTGCAAATACGATTTTATTATTTCTATTTTTAAATTCTATTAAACTTTTTACTGTCTCTTCTGATACTGTTTTATCATTTCTTAATAATGTTCCATCTAAATCTAATACTAATAATTTGTTCATTTAATTTTCTCCTATTTTTGAACTTTTAATTAATTTATTACTTTTAATTTTATAATATTGTAGTAATCTTTTCAACATTTTTACAGAATTTCAAACGACTTCAATAATAGATTGTTACAGTTCAGACTTATTCATTATTACAGTGATTATTTATACAATTCTCAGGTGGTTCTTTAAAACTTAAATACCAACTAATTCCATTTCTGTTATTCTCTATTTCACTTACACGTTCCACCAGTTCTTCATAAGTTTTTGGTGGTGAAACAATGACTGGTTGATTAGGAATCCAATTGGCTGCCGTTGAACCTTGTGCACAATCTGCCATTTGTAATGCTTGAACAACTCTGATAATTTCTGGTATAAACCTTCCCACATTCATTGGATAAATTAGAATCGTTCTAATAATTCCTTTGTCATCTATAATATAGACATTTCTGACTGTTTCTGTATTGCTAATATCATTTGAAATCATGCCATATCTTCTGGCAATTTCTCCATTTCTGTCTGCAATAATTGGAAAAGATATTTTTATACCTGTTCTACAATATATATCATATACCCATGCCAAGTGTGAAGAATTACTATCCACGCTTAATCCTAACAATTCTGTATTTAATTGTTTAAAATATGTATGTGCTTTTGTAAAGGTTATCATTTCTGTTGTACATACAGGGGTAAAATCTTTCAATGTGGGGATAGTTATAATATTTTAATTTATTTCTTTTATATAATTTTCAGTATTCCAAATAGCATATAACGGAATATTTAAAATCTTATTATTAAATTTTATATTTAATAGAGAATATCTTATAGCAAATTTAGGATTATATTCTTTCATATATACTTTTAGACTTTGAGCTTTAACATTAATTCCTGCTTTTGCTTCAACAGGTATTATTAAGTTCTTATATGCAAATACAAAATCTATTTCACTTTGAAATTCGTTTGACCAATAATAAATTGTATTTACTTTTTTGACATTTCCTAATTCTTGAAGTACAAACTGTTCTGTAAGTAATCCATTAAATTCATTATATATTGAATCCTTTTCGATTATGATTTCATAAGGCAATTCACAAAGAACTCTTAGTAAACCAACATCAAGTAAGTATAGTTTGAATGCTTTTAAATCCTCATAGGCTTTCAAGGGTTGCTTATTGCCACATTTTACTCTGTTTACAACTCTTATTAAACCTGTGTCTTTTAACCAATTAATTGAATTTTCATACTCTCTTGCTCTTGCACCATCTTTTACAACACCATATATAAATTTTCTATTTTCTTTTGCTAATTGTGATGGTATACTATTCCAAACATATTGTATTTTTGTTGCTGTACTATTATCTGTATGTTTTGAAAAATCTCTTTCATATGCTTCTAAAATACCCTTTTGAACCCTTTCTACAAGTTCAAAATCCTTCTCTTCAATCCATGTTTTTACTGCTCTTGGCATTCCACCTATAACAAAATATTTTTTTAGATAATCTTTTAATTTATCTGTTATTAAATCTGGTAATTGTTCTAATTTATTTTTTTTAATTACATCAATTAAAATCTCCTCATCATTTGCAATCAAAAATTCTTCAAAATCTAATGGTTGTAATTCTAAAAAATCTACTTTTCCAACTGGAAATGAAACTTGGTCATGTAAAAACACTCCCAGTAAACTTCCAGCACAACATATTGCATATTCTGGTGTTTCTTCTGCAAAATATTTTAAAGATGTAAGTGCTCTTGGTAACTCTTGAATCTCATCAAATATTATTAATGTTTTTTCTGGTTGAATTTTCTTATGATTAAGTGCTGATAAATATTCTATAATCCTATTGGGTTCTATACTACCTTCAAATAAATTTGCTATGTTTCCTGCATTTTCAAAATTTATATATAAAACATCATCAAAACATTCTTTCCCAAATTCTTGTAAAATCCAAGTTTTACCAACTTGTCTTGCCCCTTTTAAAATAAGTGGTAACCTATCTTTTTTATTTTTCCATTCTTTTAATTCTGTTATGATTTTTCTATACATACTATCAGCTCCTTTTTATTAACTTATAACAAAAATCACATTTTCTTGACCAACAATCA
>CAWVJG010000021.1:0-22474 GCA_963929465.1 Bacillota bacterium | reverse complement strand
TCATTGTTGCTATAAATCATAAGCAAAATGAGCTTTCCTCATTTTTTTCTTAAAGAATTTCTAAATTCAAATTTAGATACGCAAAATCGTTCCATTTTTTTATATTCTATATTTTTTTCATTCTTAATTTTCTAAAAAGGGAAAAATGAGTCCGTCCCCAATTTCCCTCACAATTTCCCTCAAGTTCGTTCCTAATTTTCCTTTTTAATTTAACATATCTTTTCTCTTCAACCACCATGTTACCGCTAATGTTAATACAACTGCAATTAATACCATTATAACAAATCCCAATGGACTATCTTCAAATGGTAATTTTACATTCATTCCCCAAAAACTTGATATCATAGTAGGAATCGCTAGCACAATGGTAATAGATGTTAAAAATTTCATCACTCCATTTAGATTATTTGAAATAATAGAAGCATACGCATCCATCGTTCCATTTAAGATATTTGTATAAATTTGAGCCATCTCTATCGCCTGTCTATTTTCAATGATGGCATCTTCTAGTATATCTTCATCATCATCATATAATTTTACGATTTTTCCTCTCATGGTTTTTTCCATGACGATTTCATTGGATTTTAATGATGTTGCAAAATACACCAAACCTTTTTCCAAACTTAATAATTTTAACAATTCTTTATTTTTCATAGAATTTTTTAAAATATATTCTGCAATTTCTGTTTCTTTATTAATTTGTTTTAGGTAATTTAAAAAATATGATGAATTTAAGTAAAAAATTTGAAAAATAAATCTTGTCTTTTTATATGTTTGAAAATTTTTGATTTTTCTTTTTTCAAAATCTTCTATAATTTTATTTTTTCTCAAAGATACAGTTATGAAAAAGTCATCTCTTACCACAATCATTCCTAATGGCATTGTAGTATATATATCATTATCTTCACTTTTTTCAATTACTGGAACATCAATCACAAAAAGAATTGTATTGTCATCCTCTTCCTCGTCAATTCTGGCTTTTTCTTCATAGTCTAATGCATCTCTTATAAAGTCTTCTTGAATATTGATACTTTCACATACTCTTTTGATTTCATTTTCGGAGGGATTTACTAAATTGATCCAGCTTCCTTTTCTAAATTCTTTAATTTCTTCTAATTTGTTTGTTTCCATATTTGTGTTATAAATTTTTAGCAAATCCCTCACCCCTTTTTAAAATTTACATAATTTGTATTTAAAAACAAAAAAATAAATCTAATGTTTTATATCTATTTAGATTTACTTTTTATTATTGTAGTGGTGCGCCATAGAGGAATCGAACCTCCGACCATCAGATTAAGAGTCTGCTGCTCTACCAACTGAGCTAATGGCGCATTTTTCATTTAGACATATATTATTATACTACATTTTTTCCTTTTGTCAAGAATAAATTGGAAAGACGACGTTTTAAAAAACGTCGTCTTATACTTTATTGCTTTTCATTCCTACTCTGTTGTTTCAGATTCTACTTCTTGGTCCGTTTCTTGTGTCCCTTCTGGTTTTTGAGCTGGAAGTGTTTCTTCTGGTTTTTGTTCTGGTGTTTCCGCTGGAGTTTCTACTGTTGGTTTATTAATTGGCTCTGGATTTGTTGTAGGCGTAGTCGTAGATGAACTTTGATTAGAAGTTGTGGTTGCTTTTCCTCTTTTGACAATTCTTTGCATTGCACTATAAGTATCTGTTGAAAGTAATTTTGTTGAAATAACTTTTCCATTCAACATTTTTGTCATATATGTTTTGCAAACTAATCCATTTGTACCACTTTGTGTTACTACTTCTTTTCCTGCCGCTAAGCTTGAATCCTCAACATATTTAGTTGTATATGGTATAGTAGATATTACATCTGTTTTAAATGAATATGTATATTCTCTATCAGCTTCTTTTATTCCATATACAGAAACAGTTGCCACTCCCCCTGTAGCAGAAGCTACAAGTCTTATAGGATATGTTCTTGTATTTTTAAATCTAAAATCTGTTGCACCATATACAACTGTTGCATCTCTTCCTTTATCAACATATGATGTAACAAATTGGTGATTTCTTCTTTCTACAATCTCCATATCTGACATTAGTGCTGCATTATATAGGGTTGAAGAAATTTGACAAATACCTCCACCTAATCCGTCTACCACTTGACCATTTTCGTATATTTTTCCATTTCTATAACCTGCCGCATATGTTCTTGGCCCTAATGTTTCATTATATGAAAATGTTTCTCCTGGCATAATGACTTTTCCATTTAATTTTCGACAAGCTATTACTAAATTTGTTGTTCTATCTTTATCACTTGCATCATATCTAGTTGAAAAAGTAGATAATTTATCTGGAAATGCTTCTGTTCCGATATCTTCTAATGTTACTTTTGGTTTTGTAATAGTTAATGCTATTACATATTCATCTTTTACTTCAGATGCTATCAATTCTTTTGCTTTTTCTACATCAAAATCAATTCCTTCTACTTCTGGATAAACAGTAAATGGATCTTTTGTATAATAAGCATCTTTTGGCTCTTGATAAATCTCACTATGGATTTTATCAACATCAATATCTTGTGGCACTTTTGTTTCTACTGGAATTTCTATCACATTTTCTGTTTCATGAATATCATTTAACATATCTTTTACTTCTGATAAAAGTGTATCTGTATCAATAGCAACACCTTCTTTTCCTCTAGTAATAATTAGCTCATCATCTTCTACACTATAACCAGATTCAATCATAATTCCTGGTAAATTCGCCCCAATATCATTAATGGTTTGCTTTGTTGTTTCTTCATTCATTGTCATATCTACATTAAAATCTCTTTTACCAATTAGTGTTCCTAATATATTATAATTATTGATAAATATATTTCCACTTCTCCCTAGAGAATATGCTTCATTAACTGCTTTTTCTACATCATAATTTACTTCCATAAGTGTTGAATTTAGCTCTGATTCTAAATCCTCATATTGAAGCATAATATTTTTATTCATTTTTTCAGAATATACTGTTTCTAATTTAGCGATTGCTTCTTCTTTTGTTAATCCTGAAACCTCTACCCCTTTAATTGTAATACCACTAATAATTTTTTCATTATTTATATTTGTTAAAGCAAAAACTGTAGAAAATAGCAATGCTACAATAGCAACAATGATAATAGAAATGATAATCTTTTTCGCTTTCGTTGTTTTTCTTTTTTCAGCTTTATTTTCTTTTCTATTTTTCTTCTTATCTTCTTTTTCTACATTTTTAGAATCTTTTTGCTTTTCATTTTCTGTTTTTTCTTTGTGTTCTTGCTTGTGCTCGGTTTCATCTTTATTTTTTTCTTTTTCTTCTTTTTTTAGATTTGATTCTCTATCTGTTTCTTTATTTTCTTTCTCATCCTGCATTCCCTTTTCTTCGTTTACGATTTCTTTGTTGTTATCTTCTTTATTTATTTCTTGTTGTTGATTTTTTTCATCTTGTAACGTTTCTTCCATTTTTTCTTCTTTAGGCTCCAACTCTTTTGTCTCCATTAAATCTTCTTTCATAATATCTTCCCCTTTTCAATCTATATTAAATATTATCATATTCTTACTTTTTTGACAATATATCTATTTATGCTTAAAATAGTTTTTCTTTGCTTATATATCTTATTCAGAGTAGCTTTTCCTCATTCACATATTTATTACAAAATAGTTACAAATTGATTACATTTTCGATATTTTGTTTATTTTTAGAAAAAACACTTGAAGATTGTAAAATTTAATATTATAATGTAATCAGCAAAAGATAAATAAGGAGAGTTTAAAAATGGAGTTAACAAAAAATATATTTTTTAATACTGATAAGTTAGTTGAAAATACAAGAGTTAAAATCTCATATACAGGACAATTATTTCAAGATAATTCTAAAGAAGTATCTATTCACTATGGATTTGGTGATAATTGGGATAATGTAAATGATGTTGTCATGGAAAAAACAGATTTAGGCTTTCAAGCTGAAATTTTATTAGGAGAAGGAAATACTTTTAATTTCTGTTTTAAAGATGAAAATGACAATTGGGATAATAACAATGGGCAAAATTATATATTTAATTTAGAAAAACTTCCAACCGAATTATTAGTTTTAGAAGATGAGCCATCTTCATTAGGTTCTCCTAAAAAATTAAGAAAGGCTTATTTGTGGAGCAAAAAGATTCGTTTAGCTGTTTATAAAATTATTACATATCTTCCAAAAATTATTTCTGGAAATTATAAGAAAAAAGCAACAAATAATAATGAAGAATAAAATATAAGAGGCTTTCATAAAAAAGCCTCTTTTTTGTTTTTGTTCAATTGGGACCAGATCCTAATTGACCCTTTTTTAATTATCTACTAAATCTTTATGTGATAACCAATCCACCATTTATAGAAATGACTTGCCCTGTCGTAAAAGTATCTTCAATTAACCATTCCACACACTTCGCAATATCAATTCCTTCTCCTATTTTTTCAAGTGGTGTTTCTTGTTTTATTTCTTCCCACTCTTCTTCTGTCAAATATGCATTCATATCTGTGTTCATACAGCCTGGTGCTATTGAATTAACTCTTATATTTGAAGGTCCTAATTCTTTCGCTAAAGCTTTTGTGATTCCATCTATTCCCGCTTTTGTAGCAGAATATGCTACTGCGCAAGAACCTCCATTAATACCATAAATAGAAGAAATATTAATAATACATCCATTTTTTTGACTTATCATATATTTTATAACTTCCTGAGTGGTACAAAAAACAGAATATAAATTTACTTTTATAACATTGTCCCAATCCTCATCTGTAATATCTTGAAACATCTTTTCTTGATTGATTCCTGCATTATTGATAAGTATATCGATTCTACCATATTTTTCAATAACATAATCAACCATATTTTTTATTTCTTCTCTTTTAGATACATCTGCTTTAAAAATATCTATTGAAATATTTTCTTTTTCTAATTCTTCTTTTAATTTTTTTGCTTTTTCTTCAGATTGATTATAATTTGCAATTACCTTTATATTTTTTCTTGCTAAATCTTCTACAATAGCTCTTCCGATTCCTCTTGAACCACCTGTTACAATTGCTACTCTTTCCATATTCTTACCTCTTTTTTTCTTATTTCTTCTTTTTCATTTTATCATCTTCTGTTATAAATAGCAAATGACTTTATTCTCTATTTTCAATTTGTAAAAAGAAAAGGTACCCCCATATATATTATATTTTTCGCTTATAAATTTCATATGCAATAATACCAATCAATGTCATTCCAGAAATCACTTTTGATATAATCATTAAGTTTGTTCCTACATATTCTACAACAATTTCTGCTTTGTATGTTTCTGGCAAGGAAATTGCTAAAAATCCATGTTCACTTTCAAAACATTCTATTTCTTCACCATTTACGATTATTTTATATCCTGGATAATATATATATGAAAACTCCACAATTGTTCCATTTTCTAAAACTTTTATCTTACAATTTAGATTTTGACCATTTTTATGTACCTCTTCAACCATTCCGTACACCTTCAATTATGTAGATTGTATCTTCTCTTGTTCTTAAATATTCTCTATTCTCATTACTTTTTACAGGTAAATATTCTCCTTTTCCCATTCCAACAATAGTATCTCTTTTATTTTCTGTAACTTCTCCTATGGCATATTGATCAATATCTTGGATTTCTGAATTTCTTTGTAGTAAAGGCATAAGTAATCCTGCATATAAAATACAAATAGTAGAAATAGCAATGATATCTTTATAATGAAAGTTCTTTATTACTATATTCATATTGATTGCACAAATAATAGCTAAGAAGAAATTTGAAAATAGTAACATTCTCCATTTAAACTGTATAATTTGAAAAATATCTTCAAATATTCCCCAAGGGAATTGTTTTATAGTTATTACAGTAGATAAAATTCCTAAAATGAAAAATATAATATATTCTTTTCTATATGTTTTATCAATTCCTTTTTTTATAGCAAATATAGATAAACAAAGCATAATTAAAATTGGTATTCCAACTTCAAATACATGTGTTATATCTCCCTTTGTATCTGTATATAATAATGTTTTTATATCTAATCCACTTTCATGTAAAGATTCTGTTGTTGCCATACTATCTTCTTGGTACACCGCATAATCTGCAAAAAAATAGGCTTCTACCATTGGCACCCAGAAAAACGCACTAATACCAAGAATACATAATATGGAAATTCCTAATTGTTTTAAGCTTTCTCTATCTCTTAATTTTACAATATTTACACATACATATATACCTGCCATAATCGCTGTTAATAATGTCATTAGAATATGTGTCAAAATTAAACCGAACAGCCCCTATACATAATATGTAAATGCCTTTTTCTTTTTGGAATATTTTATATAATCCTAAAAATACCAATGGAATAAAGATAAAACTTAAAAATTCTCCTAAAGCGTTTCTAATATACATATCATTTAAATGATATGGCATTAACATACATAGAATTGCTGCAAGTGTTCCTATTTCTTTACTTTTAGTTAATCGGCTCACAAACCAATACATGGTTATTCCGAGAAAGGAAAAGCCCTATAAATAAAGTGAATTTATATCCACCAATAAAGGTTGTAGTTATACATTTACCAATTAAAATTAGTATTGTTGAAAAATTTCCATAAAATAAATCCCAGCTATATCCAAATCCATTTGCTAGACTGGATAAAACTTCTGTATGTTCTCCATTTACAATAGATAGATAAGTTGCATATGCTCTGGATATATGTTGAATTCCATCATCATAATACACATCTAAATCTTTGCTAAAAAGAGGAATGGATGCAATCATTGCTACCACTAAAATGAGGAAAATGTATCTATATTTTTTTAGTTTATCTTGCATTTTATATTTGTCGTATAATGAAAATATGATTATACGAATTTCTCCTTTCTTTATCTTAGGAATATGTTAAAATTTCTAGATATTTTATCTATAGATTATCACAAATTAAGAAAAAAATATATAGCAATTTATTTTTTATTTTGCAATATTTCTGCTTGTTCTCCACCAATAATTTCTCCTGTAGTTGCGTCAACATAGTATTTTTTATCATATTTTTCTCTTATACTTTCCATATCATATTCTCTTATTGGATATTCCGTATCATGTTTTACTGTTACAACCCATACATTTCTACTTTTTTCTTCTATTTTATATTTACCATCATGATTATCTATATGATTTTCTAATCCCCAAATAAATAAATTCATTTTTTCAATAGATAATTCTGCTTCTATGTTAGAAATATCAAGATTTGAAAATTCCTTTTCTTTTTCCTCTGCAATTTTTATAGCTTCTTCTTTTGTAAGAATAATAGGATTATTTTCAAAATTTCCTTTTATATTTCCAGTAACTACATAATAGTAAACTTTATCACTATTTACTAAAAAAGCAATAGAATAATAATCTTCCATATCAAACCTATCCTCATACTTTTTAGCAAATATAATATTCCACATTTTATTACTATTTTCACCAAATGTATAATCATTTTCCTCTGCTTTAGCCACTTCATATCCATTATTGATGAATTCTATCCCTAAATTTTGATATGTTTGTTCCGCAATTTGAATTGCTTTTTGACTATCTATTTTATCTGGATTTACATTTTTATTCATAACATCATTGTTAATCATATTATATAATTCTCCAGTTTTTGGATCTATTGTAATTGTTTTATTTGTATCTGTTTTTATGATATAATTAATATTATTTTCATATCCTCTTAAAAGATTCGTTTCCGTAATATTTTCGTTTGTATATCCTAGTTTACCAAGTATAGATAAAACGATTGCATTTGCTTCATCATTTGTAATAAATTCTTCTCTTTCTTCCTTTGTTATTTCTGACTTTATATTTGTAATTTCTTCTTCCTGTTGTTCTTGCGTTATATATGTAGGTGAATTCCATATTTTTTGATATAGATTTGTTGTAGCATATACAATTCCTGTTCCCAATCCTAATACAACTAAAATCGTGGCAACTAATTTTGCTATTTTATTGATTTTTGGCATACTGCGTTCCTCCTCTTTAAATTCGGATATAGCTATTTTCATTTGTGATTTTTCAATTATATTTTCAATTATTTTATTTTCGTTCATAACCATACCCCCTTTTTTCTAATTCTTTTTTTAATTTTTTTCTTATTCTGGATAATCTTGATTTTACTTTAATTTCCGATATATTAAGTTCCCTAGATATATCCTTTATTTTTTTGGAAGAATAATAATAGCTTGTAAATATTTTTCTATCTTCTTTTTTCATTTTCTTTAATTCTTCCATGATAATTGTTGTTTTTTCGTGTTCTTCTGTTTTATTATAGACATCTATATTATCCTGTATAGATTTTTCTAAAATTTCAATATTTAAGTTCTGATTTGTAATCGTTCTTTTCTTTTTTAACATTAAATTTTTTGTTATTCCTGCAATATATGGTTTAATTTCTTTGGTTACATCTAATTTTTGTCTATTTTGCCATATTGCAAGAAACACATCTGAAGCAATTTCTTCAATATCTTCGCTATTAAAATTGTATTTACTATTTTTTATGATAATAAAAACATATCCCGCAAAGTCTTTTATGATATTGGTTATATCCATTTTTCCATCAGAAATATATTCCTTTATTCTCTTATTACTCATTGTTTAGAGCTCCTTTTTTAGATATCTATCTACATATTACCATTTTTTTAATAAAGGTAACATGTAAAATAAGAACTTGATCTAACATTAATAATTAGAGATACAGTTTGATAACCTAAAACCTTGTCTTTCCTGCAATAAAAAAAAAGATAATTTGCTAACTATGATTTGGAACTATGTCTGCAGTGTTTCTGATACTTTATATGCTGAATATTTTAGTTCTTTGTTTGATAATTTTTAGAAGATAAATAATAAATCAAAAAATAAAAAGTGTTAATAAAAGTAACTGAAATGAAAGAAAATAGGAAATATATTTAGGGATATTTAATGAAAATAATTTAAAATTCCTTTTATGTTCGCTTGTTTTTTACTGTAACTTATTGTAATATAATAGCAACCTTTCGCTTGAAAAGGCCAGTCTTTTTCTAAAAGGCGGAAAGGGGTGTACTACATATGACAATCGGCGATGCACTTCTTTGTTTAGTTGATAAACTGTTAGAAGAAAAGGAAAGAATCGTTAGACTTGAACTTTCAAAACAAAATCAACAAAATGAAGATGAGCAAACAGGCAAAGACTGATTGTAGACATACATAAGTCGTAGGGCAAATTCTTCCGGATTTGCTCTATTTTTAAACAAAAAAATAGTATGTGCACTTCCGGATACACATACAACTACAATCTGACAATCGGCGCCAGACACATTTATTCTGTAATTAAATAATAACATATTATTAGTGCTTTGTCAAATGCATTTTCAAAAAATCAACCGCTAAATATTCCGTACTTTTATTAATCATGAAAGCAAAAAAGTAGTCTACTCTATAAAATATAAGGCATAAAAAAAAGCCAATCATCAAGAGCTTCCCTCAAAACGAATGACCTTTATAATGGAGCCACTTCCCAGATTCGAACTGGGGACCCTCGCATTACAAGTGCGATGCTATGGCCAGCTGAGCTAAAGTGGCAAAATTGGTGACCCCGACGGGAATCGAACCCATGTCTCCGCCGTGAAAGGGCGGTGTCTTAACCGCTTGACCACGGGGCCTTATATAAGAAACTAAATAATAAAAATATTATTTAGTTTCATTTGGTGAGCTATCCGCGACTCGAACGCGGGACAACTTGATTAAAAGTCAAGTGCTCTACCACCTGAGCTAATAGCCCATATGTTCATTATCAGAACGCTTTTATAGTTTACAATATTTTTTCGCAGTTGTCAATAGATTTATGAAAAATTTGTGAATTTTTTTTGTTTTTTTGTTAAACACCATTATTTTTTATGGATTTTTCACAAATTTTTCATGATTATAATCTATTTTTATTATATTATTTTTCTTGTTCTGCATTTAATTTTTCTAATACGTCTTCTACATCAATTCCATGAACCTCACAAGCTTCTTCGATTGTTTCCATTTGAGATGCAGGACAACCAATGCAATGCATGCCAACATTTAATAATATTTCTGCTTTTTCTGGAGCTACTTCTAACAATTCTCCAATTCTTGTATCTTTATTAAATTTCATTATAATTCCTCCCATTTGAAATATTATTTGTTACAGTTCAAACAAAAATCTGTTGTCCAAATACATTATATAAATTATTTGGTCTATATTGTCTGAATAATAACACATCTTTATAAATTTTATCACAAATTTCACAAAAAGTATAGACAAATGATTAAAAATATTGTATTATGGAAAAAATTGTAAGGTGGTGATTATATTTTTACAATCTTAGATTTATTTTTTATCTCTTTTATTATTCATCTTTTTATTACTTTATATTCAATTTATACATTTTTTGATATCAAAATTTTTCATAATCAACAAGGTTCAAAATTAAAATTAAAACAAAAATTCATAGAAAAAGGAGGTTCTTAGTTTATTAAACGATTTTTAATTTTACGATTTTTTAAAGTATTTCTTATCCTATTTTTTACTGCATTTTTTATTTTTTTACACTATCAATTTTTTAGTTCCATTTATACTGCAGAAGAATTAATTATTCCTTATGGATTAAAACCTTTTGACATTTGTTCAAAAAATCCAATTTTATGGAAACACATAAAAGTAATACATATTTTTAGTTTTGCTTTCTCAATGATAATTATAACAAATTTTTTCTTTTCTAAATTGTTCAAAAAATTATTTAAATCAGAAAAAAACAAATCAAAAAAGTTAAATACAAACTCTATGATATCCACAAAACAAAAAAATATGTCTAATACCTATAATGATTTACAATTATTAATTGGATTTAACGAGTCCACAAAATCAAATGTATATATCTCTAAAAGTGGACTTTATCAAAATTTTTTAATTACTGGTACCATTGGTTCTGGTAAAACTTCTTCTGCCATGTATCCTTTTACAGAACAAATTTTAAAATTTAATAGCCAACACCCTAACCAAAAAATAGCGATGCTTATTTTAGATGTAAAAGGAAATTACTATGCACAAGTAAAAGAATTTTGTAAAACTTATGACCTACTTTTTGACCTAATTGTTATAGAATTGCATTCACATATTCATTATAATCCATTACATAAACCACATTTAAAACCTCAAGTATTAGCAAATCGTTTAAAAACTATTCTTTTATTATTCTCGGAAAATAATTCAGAATCTTATTGGTTAGATAAAGCAGAACAGGTTTTAACTGAATGTATCAAATTATGTCGTTTTTATAACCAAGGATATGTCACTTTTTTAGAACTTCATAAATTAATAACCATTCCAACATATTATAAAGAAAAAATCCCTATTTTAAAGGAACTTTTTATAAATGGAAAATTAAAGAAACAGGAAATTTATGAATTAAATGCTTGTTTAGACTTTTTTCAAAAAGAGTTTGAAGCTTTAGATCAACGAACAAAAGCAATACTCATTTCTGAAATCACTCGAATTACTAACACCTTTGTTTCTGATTATGATGTCATGTCTTGTTTTTGTTCCCCTAAAGAAAAACTTACTTTTACTGGTTTTGAAGAAGTCATAAAAAAAGGGAAAATTGTCGTATTAAATATGAATATTTCTGAATATGCTAACCTCTCTAAAATTATTGCTACCTATTTAAAACTCGATTTTCAAACAGAAATATTAACTAATTTATCTAATAATAACATTTATCCTACGGCTTTTATCTGTGATGAATATGATAAATATGCTAGTAAAACAGATGCAGAATTCTTCTCTTTAAGTAGAGAAGCAAAATGCATCAATATCGTAAGTACGCAAAGTTATTCTTCTTTAAAAAATACATTAAAAGATGATTCATTTGTAAAAGTCATTGTTCAAAATTTAATCAATAAAATTTGGTTCCGCACAGATGATATTTTTACCATTGAAGAAGCACAAAAACAATTAGGGAAAGAAGAAAAGACAAGAATTTCAAAAAGTGTTTCTGAAAATGCCAAAGAAACCAATTTTAGTTATATTTCTAATACATTAAATTCTGAAAATTCCAATATTTCCGAATCCATCAGTACATATATTCAAAATGATTATATCTATGAATCAAATTATTTTACACAAGAATTAGAAACCTTTCATGCCTTATGTTTTTTATCAGATGGTAACAAAATATATCCCCCTTGCAAATTACAAATGATTCCCTATTTTAAAAATCGAAAGGAGTTTTTTAATGAAAAGAAAAAAAATAAATATAAAAAATAATTTTAAAATTCAACCCATTTATTTGTATAGTTTATATATTTTTATAATCTTTCTTATTCTTCTATTTTCCTATTCCTCTATTTGTTTTGCCTTAGGAGACCCAAAATTAATTAGTACAATTAATTCTGCTTTTAAAGATATTGAAAGTTGGATCTTAAAAATCGCAACACCTGCTGCAGCCGTAGCTGTTGGTACTGGTGTATTTATGAAAAAATTCAGTTTTGGCGATGAAGAAAAAATAAGAACAGGAAAAAAATTAATAAAAGGTTCTTTATTTTCCTATGCTTTTATACTTGCCATTGATTTAATTTTATCTGCTATACAATCTTTAGTAGGATAGGAGGTTAAATGGAATCATCTCAAAATATTACCCAAATTATTATTGATACCATTAATACCATTTTTGAAAACCTTTTCAGTTCTATTGATAACAACTTATATAGTTTATTAGATGAACTTACTTTTATTAATTCAGATATTTTAACAGATAAATATTTTGAAGACATCTTAGGTAATTCAAGTTCTAGTGGTATTTTATTAATTGCGAATACTTTATTATTTGCTTTTATTTTATATTATAGTATTAAATATTTATTATCTCATTTAACCTATGATAGAATTGACAAGCCTTCTAGCTTTTTTATTAAAATGGTTCTTTATGCCATTTGTATGAATTCTTCCTTCTTTATCGTAGAATTATTCATTGACTTAATATCTTATATTTCTTTATTTATCCGTAGTATCGGAGAAGATTTATTTCAAGAAAGTATTTGTTTTTCTTCTTTAATTACAAATATTAATACCAATATTTCTGTTGATACATCTGCCTTAAATATTTTCACGATTGATGGATTAATAAAAGGAATTTTATCTATGTCTTTATTAAATTTGGTATTTACTTATTCTTTAAGATATATTTTAATAAAAGTTTTTGTAATCATAACCCCTTTTGCCTTTTTGTCATTAATACTTTCCAATACTAGTTGGTTTTTCAAAGCTTGGCTTAAAAATTTATTCTCTCTTCTATTTATTCAAATTATTGTATCTATTATTTTATTATTAATGTTTTCTGTTGATTTTTCAAATACAGATTTGTTTAGCAAATTTATTTATGTTGGTGGCATGTACGGTTTAATCAGAGCAAATTCTCTTGTACGCGATTTTATCGGTGGTGTTTCCACAACTGTTGCACAATCTGTGAAAAGTTTTACAAATTTAAAATAAGATATAAAATTGGAGGCGATTATTCTGAAGTTTATTTTTCCACAAAATTACACTTTTAAAAATAAAATATTTGGATTTATTGATTATTCCGTAGCCATTATCAATATTGTATGGGCTATTATAATTGGTGGATTACTGCATATCTGTATTCAAGATATCAATATAAAAGTTATTACTTTTATTCTCTTTTGTTTTCCTGTATTTTTACTTAGTATTTCTGGCATTCATGGGGAAAATATTATCTATGTATTTATCTATATGTTTAAATTTTTTATCAAACAAAAATTATTTTTTTACTCTAAAACAAACAGATATAGGTAATTGAAGATTTCTGTATTAAAATTCAGAAATTTTTCCTTGAATTTTTTGTCTAAAAAAGATATAATTTGTATTACCAAATCATGAGATTTTATAAAAACTTTAATTACAGAAAACTATATTAAAAAAATTAATTTTTTACATGATAATAAAATATATTCTTAATTTGCTCTTAGAAAGGATTGATAACGAAAATGAAATTAGAACAAAATGATAAAACACTTTTATTTTCTGAAACTACTATACCAGACATATTTTTTTCAGATTATTTGTCTCAAATACCAGGAGATTATTTGAAAATTTATTTATATACATTATTTCTTTCAAAATATAATAAAGATATTAAATTAAATGATTTATCTAAAAAACTAAATATACCTTTAAAATCAATTAGTGAAGGATTTAAGTTTTTAGAAGAAAATAAATTACTTACAAAAAAATCAACTGGATATGTTATTGTAGATTTACAAGAAGCAACACTTCATGAATTATATACACCAAATTTAACAGTTTCAAAAGAAAAAGTAGAGCAAACTGCTAAAAATCAATCTAGAGCAAAAGCAATTGAACATATTAATAATATGTATTTCCAAGGAATTATGAGTCCTTCATGGTATAATGATATAGATATTTGGTTTAAAAAATATAATTTTGATGAACAAGTTATGATAGCTCTTTTTGATTATTGCTACAATAGAAGTGCTATGCATAGAAATTATGTGCAAACTGTTGCGGAAGCTTGGGCTTCAAATAAAATAAAAACTTGGAATGATTTAGACGTTTATTATGCAAAACAAGAAAAATTAAATACTATGAAAAAATCTATTTCTAAAAAACTTGGTAAACATGGAAATTTGACACAATATGAAGAAGCTTATATTGAAAACTGGGTATTAAATTTTGGTTATGATATGGATATTATTGAAATTGCTTTAAAACGTACGACCTTAAAGCAATCTCCTACATTTGAATATATTAATACCATTATTACAGATTGGCATGACAGAAATCTAAAAACACCTTCTGAAGTAAATGCTTTTATTGAGCAAAGGAAAAAGCTAAGTAAAGATACAAAAAATCTAAAAAATCAAGTAGAAAAAGTAAATTATGAACAAAGAAAATATGAAAATTTAGACTTTTTATATGCAAATCAAATGAATAAGGAGGATAAAATTGGCTAATGAAATTTTAAATGCTTTATTAAAAGAATATGAACAAAAAAAGGTAAGAGCAGAAATTGCAGCAGATGAAAGAAAAGAAGCTTTATATAAAAAAATTCCGAGATTACAAACACTTGAAAATGAAATCAATAATAGTGCTCTTTCTACTGCAAAAGATATTTTAAATAAAAAATATACTGCTTTATCATCACTTTCAGATAAAATCGATTCTTTAAAAAGAGAAAAAGAAGCCATTTTGAAAGAAAATCATATTGATATAAATTATCTAAAACCTCATTATGAATGTTCTCTATGTAAAGATACAGGATATATTCAAAAAGATAATTATCAAACAGAAATGTGTTCTTGTTTAAAGCAAAAGCTTCTAGATATTTCTTTTAATAAATCTAATATGTCTAATTTAGATAAAGAAAACTTTTCTACTTTTAATGAATTGCTTTTCTCAAATGAAGCCAATCCAGGTAAATATAGATTTGCAATTTCCCCTAGAGAAAACATGTTAAAAATCAAAGAGAAATCTATAGAATTTGTCCAAAATTTTGATAATCCAGATTATAAAAATTTATTGTTTTCGGGAAATACTGGACTCGGAAAAACATTTCTTTCTAATTGTATTGCTAATGAAGTATTAAAATTAGGGAAAACTGTACTATATCAAACAGCACCTGTTTTATTAGAAAATATTATTGATTATAAATTAAACAAACAAAAAGCAAATTTAGAAGATATTAATAAATCTGTATTAGAAACGGATTTATTGATTATAGATGATTTAGGAACAGAAAGTTTAAATAGTATGAAATTAAGTGAATTATTTACAATTATTAATACTAGAATTCTAAATTTAAATCATAAAATTACAAAAACAATTATTTCTACAAATTTAAATATTAATGAAATTTTTAGCAAATATGAAGAAAGAATTGGTTCTAGAATTGCTGGATATTATGATATTTATTGTTTTTTTGGAGATGACATCCGTTTTAAAAAAAGATAAGAAAAAATCCTTTTAAGAAATCTTAAAAGGATTTTTTATATATTATTTTTCTACATCATTAATCTCTGGTGCTAATATCTCCATGCTAACAACCTTTCCGCCATCACTTGTTCTCATTAATGTAACACCTTGTGTTGATCTACCTAAAACACTAATATCTTTTACATTAATTCTAATAATTGTTCCTGTGTCTGTAATTAACATGACATCATCTTCTTCAGATGCAATTCT
Organism: Bacillota bacterium; assembly: GCA_963929465.1. GTDB lineage: Bacteria > Bacillota > Clostridia > TANB77 > CAG-508 > CAG-269. Next base: position 6,190 of record CAWVJG010000021.1, on the reverse strand, counting down.
AACACCAACTAGTTTTCCTGTCTTAGGTGTAATCTTATATGTAATAACACCTTTTCCTCCTCTATTTTGTACTCTATACTCGTCTAGTTCTGTTCTCTTACCAAATCCGTTCTCTGTAATTGCTAATAATGTTGCCTTTCCACCACTAATGACAGATTCCATTCCAATTACTTCATCATCTTCATCAAGCCTAATACCAATGACACCTTGAGAAACTCTACCAATTGGTCTTACATCTTTTTCATCAAATGTAATACACATACCATTTCTTGTAACTAAAACAACATTATCTTGTCCATCTGTTAATCTTACACCGATTAATTCATCATCTTCTTTTAATGTGATTCCTTGTAAACCAGTCTTTCTTGTAGAATCATATTCTTTTAATGCTGTCTTTTTAATTAATCCATTCTTTGTTGCCATTAATAAATATTTTCCTTCAGCAAAGTTTTGAATTGGTATAACAGCAGATACTTTTTCTCCTGCATCTAGACTTAATAAATTTACAATTGCAGTACCTTTTGCAGTTCTTCCTGCTTCTGGAATTTCATAACCTCTTAAATGATATAATTTACCTTTATTTGTAAAGAATAAAATCGTATCATGTGTTGAAGCAGTAAAGATTTGTTTTACAAAGTCTTCTTCTCTAGTTGCAATTCCTGTTATTCCTTTTCCTCCACGTCTTTGACTTTTATATGTATCAATTGGCATTCTTTTGATATATCCGAAATGTGTTAAAGCAACAACGGTTTGCTCTTCTTTAATTAAATCTTCTACATCAATTTCACCCTCTGCTGCCACAATTTTTGTTTTTCTTTCATCACCAAATTTATCTCTAATTTCTAATAACTCTTCTTTAATAATGTCAAAAACTAATTTTTCACTATTTAAAATATCTCTTAAATGTGCAATTAATTCCATTAATTGATTATATTCTTCTTCAATTTTCTCTCTTTGCAAACCTGATAATGTTCTTAATCTCATATCCAAAATAGCTTGTGCTTGGATATCAGTAAGACCAAATCTTTCCATTAATCTTTCTTTTGCATCATCATAAGAATTTCTAATTATATTAATAACCTCATCGATATTATCTAAAGCAATTTTTAATCCCTCTAAAATATGAGCTCTAGCCAATGCCTTATCTAATTCAAATTGTGTTCTTCTTAAGATAACATCTTTTCTATGATCTATATAACAATCTAAACATTGTCTTAATGTTAAAATTTTTGGAACACCATTTACTAATGCAAGCATAATAATACCAAATGTTGTTTGCATTTGTGTATGTTTAAACAATTGATTTAATACAACTTGTGGATTTGCATCTCTTTTTAATTCAATAACAACTCTTACTTTATCTTTTCTATCAGATTCATCTCTACATTCTGAGATACCTTCTATTTTTCTTTCTTTTGATAAATCAGATATTGTCTTAATTAAGTTTGCCTTGTTTACTTGATATGGTAAAGAAGAAACAATAATTCTTTGTCTATTTCCACTCATTTCTTCAATTTCTGTTTCTGCTCTTAAAGTTATTTTTCCTTTACCTGTTGTATATGCTTGTTTAATACCTTCAAGTCCTAAGATAATTCCTTCTGTTGGGAAATCTGGACCTTTAATAACACTCATTAATTCTTCATCTGTTACATTATCTTCATCAATAATTTTAATAATTCCATCAATTAATTCTGTTAAATTATGTGGTGGTATATTTGTTGCCATACCTACGGCAATACCTGAAGAACCATTTGCAAGTAATGCTGGTATTCTTGCTGGCAAAACAGTTGGCTCTTGTAATCTATCATCATAGTTTGGCATAAAATCAACTGTATTTTTCTCAATATCTGTTAACATATATTCTGCAATTTTAGACATTCTTGCTTCTGTATACCTCATAGCTGCTGCTCCATCACCATCTACAGAACCAAAGTTACCATGTCCATCAATTAGCATATATCTCATTGAGAAATCTTGTGCTAATCTTACCATAGCATCATATACTGAACTATCTCCATGTGGGTGATATCTACCTAAAACAGAACCTACAGTATTAGCACACTTCCTGTATGGTTTATCTGATGTAATACCATCTTCATGCATTGAATATAAAATTCTTCTATGTACTGGCTTTAAACCATCTCTTACATCTGGAAGTGCACGAGAAACAATAACACTCATGGCATAGTCAATATATGCTTCTCTCATCTCTTTTTCGATGTCTTTTTCTATTATTTTTCCGTCTCTTCTTTCTTGTCTTTCTTCCATTGTTTTCCCTCTCTTCCTTTATATTTCTACCTTTGTATTATACTAAAACAAACTTTATTTTGCAAGTAAAATCCCTAAAAAAACTAGGGAAATAAATATTTTAGAGTTTCTTTAAAAATAGTTTATTTCTCTAGTTTTTTCATAATCAATAATGTAATAAAATTATATTCATTTATATTCTTTAGTCTTACTAATTTCTTAATCTTTTAAACAATTTAATATCAAATTTACACCATCAATAAATCCTAGTTTATACATCTCTTTGTTATATTCTGTAATTTTTATATTATAATTATCTTCTATTTTATTTAATATTTCCTTTAATTCTTGTTCACAATTAGAATCATCTTCGATTTCTTTAAAGTTAATTTGTTTTAATTTATCATTTAACTTTTTATCTGTTTTCTTTAAGATTTCATCTATCTTTTCATCTTGTACTTGATAAAGGATATTTATCATATTTTTCTCTTTTAAATTTTTAAATTCCAATTTTTCATCTCCTCTATTATCTATATTAATTATAAATTCTTATCTCTATTATTTATATTATTTCTTATTTCTATACTTATATTTGCTTTTTTATAATCAATATTTTGTCTATTCAAAACATAATAATATATAATCATTTCCAATGTTGTTTTTGTTAGCATTTGCTTTACGCATATTTTCTTCATACGCTTTGAGTCTGTCGGTTTTTAATATATTTTGTAATATAATGTAAATAATATTTTTTTTGAGGTGACATTATGCAAGAAGATTATAAGGTTGGAGAAAGAATTCGAGAAATACGAAAAAACTTAAATATGAATAGAGAAAAATTTTCAGAAATGATTGATATATCTAGTGTTTTTCTAGGACAAATTGAACGAGGAGAGAGATCTTTAAGTATAAAAACTTTATCTAAAATTGTAAAGTTTACAGGTGCTTCGACTGATTATATTTTATTTGGTAATAATAATACAAATACCGTAATAGATAAAATTAATCGCATTTTAAACCAATGCTCTGAAGAAGGCTTAAATTTGATTTATGAATTTACTTGTTCTATTAATACATTTTTAAAAACCAATAATAGAAATTTATAAATTATTTAAAAGAGGAAAATTTAAAGAATTTTTAAAATTTCCTCTTTTTTTTAATATTAATTAATAAATAATACATTTTTTACATTATATCAATTTTTCAGCTAACTTTATTTGTTCTTGATTTAAATTAAAATCTTGTCCATTATTTTTTATCAAATTATGTAAATTTTCAATAATTCTTGCTTGATTTATTGTCTTTTCTATTGGAGCCAAATTCTCCAGAATGGTTTCAATTTTATCAAATTCTTGTTCCATTGCTTCAAAATCTTTTTTTTCAAAACCTTTTTTCCAATTATTCATAGACTTTTCTATGTTTTCAAGTTCTGTCTTTTGCTCTTTAAATTTTTCTTCTATATTATTTTCTATACTGTCTAATATAATATTTTTTCCCTGCTTAATTGTATTTGCTATATTATAATTAATAACTCCTTTTTGATTCACTTTATCAACAACTGTATCTAATAAAGAAGAAATTCCATCAATCAATCCCCCCGTTTCTATAACATTTTGCATCTGTGAAATATTTTCAAAATTTCCAGTAAATATTCCTATTGCACTTTTACCAATGTCAATAGCATCATCTATTGTTTTTGTAATCCCGTCCTTTAAGCCATAATTAAATAAATTATCTTTTATATTAATGATTTGTTCATCAACAAAATCTGGTAATAAAGCTCTTATTCCAATATCAATTGCAGTATTAATTGTCTTTCCCAATGTTGTCTCTAAAAAATTAGTCTGTTCATTTTTGTTTGTAATTTGATTATTTAAATCTATTTCATTTTCTATTTTATTTAATTCCATAAAAATATCTCCTCTCATTATTGTTTTTATTATTTTATTTTTATATTATTTTTTATTAATTTATAATTTTATTTTTTTTATTTATTTTTAATTTTTTTATTTATTTTTAATAGATTAAAATTTATAATTTTTTATTTTTTAATTATTTATATTTCTACAATTTATTTTTTATTATTTATTATATTTTTTTATTTAATAATTTTTTATATGATTTATTTTTATAAATATTTTTATATTAAAAAAAATTTAAATCGGCTTATTTTTGATTTTCGTGATTTATTTTTTTATTAATTTTTTTCCTATTTATATATTACTATTTTTATAAAACTTTTTTATTATATTAGATTCTAAATTAAAGTATTATTTTAGTTATTATTTATATTTTTATCAACTTTTTTAAAATCTTGTTTTTTCATTATGTATACTATTTTAAAATAAAAATTAATATATTAATTATTCTTATTTTCTATTAAAATATGCAATTTTAATGTAGAAATAATTATAATTTTATGCTTTTTCTTAATTCTTATATTTTTTAAGCTTCTATTTTCTGTAAACTTTTAAATCTTTCTTTTTTATTTGATTTTTATTTTAACATTTTTCTTTTTTACCAAAATTTATTTTCTCTTTAATTTATTTTTTTACTATTAAATTAATTAATATTTTAATATGTTACTTTTGAATTTATTTATTATTTTTAATTCCATATTAATTTTATAATTTACTATTATTTTTATTTAATATTTTTATAATAATTAATTTTTTATTATTTTAGTTTTATTTTTATTAATTTTATATTTTTATTTTTTTATAATTTCATATTTATATTTTTTTACAATTTTATATTTTTATAAATTATTTTTATAAATATTTATTATTATTTATTTTATTATTTTTAGTTTTTTATAATTATCTTTTGTAATTTTTTATTAAAATGATTTATTTTTATTTTCAAATTTTTATTAATTTCTTTTTGAAGTTAATATTTTATTTATATCTTTTTAATATTTTTACTTATATTCATTTTTTATTTAATTACATATTTTCTCTTTTTTAAGCAAGCTTTTATAATATTTATTTTTAGATTATGTTTACTTTTTTTTAAAGTTATAATATTTATTGATTTTTAAAAGCCCTTGGAATACAAAGATTTTTAGGTTTATAATATTCTTTTATTAAAGATTTTCTTTTTACTGGTAAACTTTTAAATCGTCATTTTATTTATCAATTTTTTTCTTTTTTCCTATAAGCAATTTTTTCTTTTTTTGATCTATTTCTTTAATTCTTTTAATAAATTATTTTATAATTTTAATTTATTTTTTTTATTATTTTAAATTTATATTAATTCATTGTTAGTTATTATTTCTATTTAATAATTTTATAATAATTATTTTTTATTCTGATTATTATTTGATTTATTTTTTACTATTTTATTTTTTATTAATATTTTATATTAATATTTATTTTTTATAATTTTATATTTTTATTTAATATTTATTTTATTTTTTATAAATTATATTTTATTATTATTTTTATAAATTTTTTTTAATTAAATTAATTGATTTATTTTTTATTTTAAAAATTTTTAATTAATTTCTTTTTCTTATTTTAAGATTTTATTTATTATATTTTATTTTTAAAGCATTCCTTTATTTATTTCTATTTTAGATTTTATTTTTGTATTATGTTGACTTTTTTTGTGTTAATTTATATACTTTTTATCCTTACATTTTTCTAGTATTTACTACAATAGTTGATTTCTAGCCAAAGTTATTATATTTTTCTACTATTTTTTAATTTTTACAAATTTAATCACTTTGTCTTCTGTAAACTTTTAATTCGCCCTTCTTTTATTAAATTTTTACTTTTACAATTCTGATAAAATAGATTATTTGTTAATTTACTTTAATTTTATTATCGAATTAAATATTTTTATATGTTATTTTTATTGTCACTTTTTTGTTTTTAATTTGTATTAATTTTATTACTTATATTTATATTTATAATTATTAATTTATATTTTTAATTCTATT
>CAWVJG010000020.1:0-5958 GCA_963929465.1 Bacillota bacterium | reverse complement strand
ACATTACTAATTAATATTTTTTTCAAAGCATCTTCACTAACATCAGCAATCAAAGTTCCGTCTTTTGCAATTGATATTTTTCCAGTTTCTTCTGAAACAACAACTACAATACTATCAGATTCTTTAGATATTCCAATAGCTGCTCTATGTCTTGTTCCTAATTCTCTTGCGATATCATTGTCATCTGCAAGTGGCAATACACAAGCTGCTGCTGCTATCTTATTTCCAGAAATAATAACTGCTCCATCATGTAATGGTGTTTTAGGTTCAAAGATATTCACTAATAACTGAGGAGATACATCTGCATTCATTGGAATTCCACTAGATATGACATCTTGTATTTTTATATCTCTTTCTATAACAATTAAAGCACCTATTTTACTTTTTGATAATTCCACTGCTGCAATAACAATTTTGTAGATATCCTCTTTTGTCTTGGTCGCTAAATCTTTATCAATCCCAAAAAATTTTGTAAATTTGTTGGTTCCTAATTGTTCAAGTCCTCTTCTTAACTCTGGTTGGAATATAACAATAATAGCAATAACTCCTAAGTTCATAATACCTGTTAAAATCCAATTTAAAATTTGTAAGTTAAATAATCCACTTAACCAAGTAATGACAATTAATAATACAATTCCTTTTATTAACTGCCATGCTCTAGATCCTTTTACAATTTTTAAAAAAGAATATATTAAAAATATTACGATTGCTAAGTCAATGATTAATGTGATTAGTTCAAATGGATTTTCTTGCAATGATTTTATGTATCCTACAATATTATCTGTATAAAAATTCTCCCAATTCATTCCAAAATCAATTATCATATTTTTACCTCTTTTTTTACTATATCATTAGTGAATAGATTAATGTTGAAGCTGTTGCAAGTATCATTAGTATTGCTAAAATACCAGCCATGATTTTGACAAAAATTCTTCCCCTATCATAGTGTTTTGTTTTCTTTACTTTTTCTTGTTGTTTTTTTTCTTTGTTTTCTTTTTTCATTTTTCATTCATCCTTTCTTTTTATTAAATGGAAAAATCATTCTTTGTATTGATTTATAAATGTTTTCCCTATTTATTTAAGTATTTACTCGATTTTAATTTTAAAAATTTAATACTAGCATATATATTATATCATTATTTTCTTGTTTTTTGTATAGTTTTCGGTAAAATTTTTATTTTTATTTTCTTCCATTATTTCATAATCTCTAATATCATTTTTGGCTTTTCAATTTCTTGTTCTCCTATTTTTATAACTTCTAATAGTTTCTTTTTGGCTTCTTCTAATTTTTCTTTTGAATTCGCATATATCGTAACTAATGTATCTCCCTTTTCTACTTTATCTGAAACTTTTTTATTTAATACAATTCCCACTGCATTGTCAATACTATCTTCTTTTCGAATTCTTCCTGCTCCTAAATCACACACTATTTTTCCAATTTCTTTTGCATTCATACTTTGTATATAACCATCTTTTTGGCTATATACCTTCTCTATATAATTTGCTTTTGGGAATAAATTTGTGTCTTTTATATATGAAGAATCTCCACCTTGATTTTCTACTAATTGTATAAATTTTTCATATCCTTTTCCGTTTACTATATTTTCTAATAATTTTGCTTTGTTTTCTTCTATATCTTCTCCTTTTCCTGCAAGTTTTACCATATAAGCTCCTAATTCTAACACAACTTCTTTTACATCTTCTGGCATATCACCTTTCAAAAATTGGATTGCTTCTATAACTTCTAAAGAATTTCCTACAGCATGTCCTAAAGGCTCATCCATATTTGTCAGTATGCACACAGTTTCTCTATTGGCTAATTTTCCAATTTCAATCATTTCATTTGCTAATTCTTCCGCTCTCCCTTTAGATTGCATAAAAGCACCTGAACCACAAGTAACATCTAATACAATTTTTTGTGCACCACTTGCAATTTTTTTGCTCATAATACTAGAAGCAATTAATGGTATACTTTCTACACAGGAAATACTATCTCTCAAGCTATATATCTTTTTATCTGCTGGTGCTAAATTTAATGTCTGTGAAATCATACTAATTCCTACTTTTTCCACATTTTCTACAAAATTGTGGATATCAATGCCTGTTTGATACCCTGGTATGGATTCTAATTTGTCAACTGTTCCTCCTGTAAATCCTAATCCTCTTCCAGACATTTTTGCAACTGGCACACCTAAAGATGCAACAAGTGGTAATAAGATTAATGATACTTTATCTCCTACTCCCCCAGTTGAGTGTTTATCAACAATGATTTCATTTAATTTGGATAAATCTAATTGTTCTCCTGAGTTTGCCATTGCGATTGTCATGTCTGTTGTTTCTTGTTTTGTCATTCCATTTAGATAAATCGCCATAATTAATGCAGCTGCTTGATAATCTGCTATTTTATCATTTGTGTATCCTTCAATAAAATACTCAATTTCGTCTTTTGTTAATTCTTTTTTATCTCTCTTTTTTTCTATGATTTCTAAAATGTTCATACTTCCTCCTCGTATGTTATATATCAAATAATATTAACAATATTTTGATTTTTAGCATATATATTTTTCCTTGTTTTTCAATATACTACATATAATTTATTCGACATAATATTCATTATTCCTCTATATATCATCATATTCAATGATTTTTATGCAAGTTATATGTGTAATATTCTTTTTATAAAAATATTATAAATTTATTGACAATAAACTTATTTATTGATATTCTTTTTATGGTTTTTTTAGAGTAAAATTTCTAAAAAGATTAAAAAAACAAAGGAAAAAAGGGGGGAAAAAAATGACAAAAGAAAGAAAAATATTATTATTTTCAATTATTTTATTATTTGTTTTTTTAATATTTCCATCAATCGTTAATGCCGCTGACACATATACGACAACATCTACTATCAATGATGTAACTGTCAATTGGTCTTATACCTTAAATGATTCAAATCAAATCATAGATTTAACATGTACCAATCCATCTGACTTAACAGGATCTATTACGATTCCTTCATCTTTAGATGGAAAAACAGTTGTTACTATAGGACATGATGCATTTGAATCAGCTACAGGAATTACAGAAGTTATCATTCCTGATTCAGTTACAGAAATTAAAGGAAATGCATTTAGTAATTGTTCTGAATTAGTAAATGTTGATTTAGGTAATCTTCAAAGAATATATCCTGACGTATTTGAAAATTGTCCCAAATTGACAACTATATTGATTCCTAAAACATTAGTAAGTGGAACAATATTTGGAGGTATATTTACTGGAACGACAAATTTAACATCTGCAACATTTGAAAATGGTATTACGAAAATCCCAGAGGGAATTTTACAAGATTGTTCAGGAATCACGTCAGTTATTATACCAAACTCTGTAACAGAAATCGGAGCCTATGCTTTTGCTGGTACAAGTATTTCAGAAATTACCCTTCCAGATTCTGTAGTAGATTTAAGTTATAGTGTATTTGAAAACTGTCCAAATTTAGCAAATGTTGATTTAGGTAATCTTCAAAGTATAAGTTTTGATGCATTTAAAGATTGCCCAAAATTAAAAACTATATTTATTCCTAAAACACTAGTTGACGGAGTTCGTGTAATAGATACTGGTATATTTACAGGAACTACAAATTTAACATCTGCAACATTTGAAAATGGTATTACGAAAATCCCAGCTGCAATTTTACATGATTGTTCAGAAATTACATCTATTACAATTCCAGATTCTGTAACAGAAATCGATTGCTATGCTTTTGCTGGTACAAGTATTTCAGAAATCACAATTCCAAATTCAGTAACAAGCATATCGTATTCTGTTTTTAAAGATTGTAAACAGTTAAAGAAAATCACAATATTAGATAATGTTACAGATATGGGATTTTACACTGTAGAAGATTCAGATTCTGTATTTGAAAATCACAATGAAGATTTAACAATTTATTGTTATGAAGGTTCTATGGCTGCAAATTATGCACTAAAATATGGTATAAAATATGTATATTTGACAAAGCCAGCTGATGAAACTCCAGACGATAATGACCAAACAAATGATGAAAATAATAATAATCCTAATAAGACAGACGATACTAATAACGTTGACACTAATAACGAAATTACTACAGGCAAAAATGATCCTACAGTAGCACCTGGTAAAATTCCTTATGCTGGTTTTCGTATTGGTTTCACAGTAATCATTATGTTATCAGTAGCTGGATGTATATTTGCTTATATGAAATATAACAAATTTAAAAATATTTAAAACTTTTGAGGATGTGCTACGACATCCTCTATTTCATAAAAAGGAGTACAAATGAATAACAAATATGAAAATAAAACAATTTCTATCCCGTTATTTAAACTTATATTTATTATCTTAATCATTGTTTTATCTATTAGAATAGGTTTCTTGTTTTTCAATAAATCCGTTTCAGAAGCATATGCTAGTAATGATACCACAAATTCTGAAACACAAGAAGAAGACAAGACAAAAGTCTACACGTATACAGCCGAAAATGGAAAAACTTATGATATGATAGGTAGTCTAGAAATCCCTAGTTTAGATATAAAATATCCTATCTTATCCACTACCTCTGAAGAATTATTAAAAGTATCTTTAACAAAATATTGGGGTGGAAATCCTAATGAAGTAGGAAATTTATGTATTTTAGGACATAATTTTAAAGATTCAAAATTTTTTGGTAATTTATTAAATATCGAGAAAAATGCAATTATTAAGGTAACAGATATTGATGGCAATACTTTAGATTATAAAGTATATGAAACTTCTATTGTAGAGCCTGAGGACACTTCATGTACCAGTCAATTAACAGATGGACATACAGAGGTTACACTAATAACTTGTTATTATGAAAATGGGAATTCATATGCTACTAAAAGATTTGTAGTAAAAGCACGAGCAAACTAAATATACTTAATTACAAAAGAGTCGATTTATTCTATTTAAATCGGCTCTTTTGTAAACATTTTTTATATCACTTCTATTTCTTATACAAAATGTTTAATAAATGTTTTTCTATGGATTGGACATGGTCCATATTCTTTTATTGCTTCTATATGTTTGGCTGTTCCATATCCTTTATGATTGATAAAACCATATTGTGGATAAATTTCATCCCACTCTCGCATGATTCTATCCCTTGTTACTTTTGCAATAATCGATGCAGCGGCTATGTTATAACATTTTGCATCTCCTTTAATAATAGAATCATAAGGAATTCCTTTTGTGTTAATATGTGTTAGTGCATCTACTAATATTAAATTTGGTTTTACATCTAATTCTTCTACTACTGTTGTAACACCTTGTTTGGTTGCATTTAAGATATTGATTTCATCTATCACATCTTGTCCAATAACCGCAACTGAATAACTAATTGCTTCTTCTAAAATCACATCATATAACTTTTCTCTTTTCTTTTCTGAAACTTTTTTAGAATCATTGACTCCTTCTATCATAGAATCTTTAGGCATAATTACCCCTGCAACGACAACAGGCCCAGCTAATGGGCCTCTTCCTGCTTCATCTATTCCACAAATATATTCAAATCCTTTATCATAAAGTTCTTTTTCCATACTTTTTAAATTGGTTAGTCTCTCTAATTCTTTTTCTTTTATTGTCTCCACTCTTCTTTCTTTATTTCTTTTCTTAGTTTTTTCTTATTTTTCTTCTTAAATTATATAGAAATCTTCAATTTTGTTTTTCATGCTTTTCTTACAACTCTATTTGTTCAATATCTGTTAAAGAATATTTTCCGTTATAACCTGTAGTATTGTATATCTCAGCTGTTGTTTCCTCTATATTATATACAATAATATACCACCCTTCTTCATCATTAGATACTACATCATTAATTCCCATTTTTTCTAAATTTTCTGTTGTTAATTTATACACTTTTCCTTTATCTATATCTTCTTGTTTAATTCCAATATTTAATAA
>CAWVJG010000019.1:0-17962 GCA_963929465.1 Bacillota bacterium | reverse complement strand
CTTAACACCTATTGGAATAGGTGTAGTATCTTTAGTATAAATTACACTATTGTTACTTTCATCTGGAATATAATCAAAAGCTGTATTAATATCTTTCATTTCAAACTTATCTTCTTCACGAATATATATTATTCCTCTTTTCTTCTTATAATATTATATATTCTACATTAATTTTTCCAAATAGTCAAGAGAAAATACATTTTGGGACTAGACAAAAAAAATTTTTTGTGTTATATTATTTAATATGCTGATGTGGCGGAACTGGCAGACGCACTGGACTCAAAATCCAGCGGGAAACCATGTGGGTTCGAGTCCCACCATCGGTACCATGTAAATCGTGCTGTTTCTAAATAGTTACGATTTTTTTATTTGAAAAAATAGAAAAAATAGGTTACTAGCTTGTAATTTAAAGGAAAATATTGTAAAATATTGCCAACCTTTCACTTAAAGGTAAAAAGGGGGATAGTAGACTATGACTTCATACAATTTGATTTGGCAATTGATAGATATGCTTTTAGCAGAGAAATCAAAAGCTGAAGAAACAAACAAAGACAAAGACTAGAGGTATACATTACATAGTCGGAAGCGGGAGTGAAATTGCAGTTTATTCCTGCTTTTTATTGTCTTAGACAACAAGGTTCTGGGGTACCCGACTGCAATCTTTGATTGCTATGTCGGGTTAGGTTCTTATTTTTAATCAAAAAAATAGTATGTGTAATTGCAGTACACATACTGATAGCAAACTGACTTCATACGACTAAAGACACATTTGCTTAAGCTAACTATATATTAGCATATAAATTTGTAAAAGTCAAATTATTCTTCTAATTCATTAATAAGTATAGTGTAAGCAAAATAAATTTTATCCATATTGTAAAAAGCAAAACTTATTGATATAATTTATAAAAATGAAAATAGAAGGAGAAAGAAAAATGAGTAATGAAGAATTAGAAAAAGAAATTATAAAAATTAAAGAAAGAAATAAAAGAGTAGAATTAGATAAAAAATGGGAAACAAGTTGGACAAGAAAAATTTGTATTTGTATATTAACATATATAGTAGTAATTATCTATTCAAATATGATAAACAAATTTACAAATGTAGCATTAAGTTCATTAGTTCCTGTTATAGGTTTCGCATTATCTACATTATCTTTAAAATTAGTAAGAAGTGTTTGGGAGAAAAAAGTGAATAAAGAATAAAATATAAAGGGGAAAATTATGGAAGAAAAAAAAGAATTAAAAATTAAATTTAGAACTGCTGTTATATTTGTGATTGTGTTAGCAATTATAATAGTAGCAATTTTTGCAATAGCGATTTATGAGAATGAACGAGTAAATCCTACAATAACAGGAAATCAATCAAGCCAAACAGAGGAAGTTGATTTTTCAATAGAATTCTTAAAATTAGAAAATAAAGAACAAAACATGGTGTATAGTCCATTATCTATAAAATATGCTTTAAATATGTTAAACGAGGGAGCAAATGGAAATACAAAAACGCAAATAGAAAATGTAATAAAAAATTTAAGTTTAACAAAATATAATACGATTGATAAAGTATTATCTTTAGCAAATAGTGTGTATATTAGGGATACTTATGCTGAATATGTAAAAGAAGACTATAAAAATAGATTAATAGAAAAATATAATGCAGAAATGAATTATGATTCTTTCCAAGATGCTACAAATATAAATAATTGGATAGAAAATAAAACTTTAGGAATTATCAAAAATATGCTAAGCGATAATATAGTCCAAAATCCAAAGGCTGAAATGCTGCTTATTAATGCATTAGCAATTGATATGGAATGGGAGAATTCTTTTGATACAAGTGATACCAATGGAGAGGATTTTTATCTAAAAGATAACAATACAATGACAGCAACAATGATGCATAAAGAAACTCATGATGAAGATGTAGCGTATTATAAAGATAAAGAGATTACAGCTTTAACAATGGATTTAAAACAATATGATGACACACAATTACAATTTGTTGCAATTATGCCACAGGATAATTTATCTGAATATGTTGATACATTTACCATGGATGGATTGAATCATATAATAAAAAATGTGACTTTAGCATCAAAAACAAAATATGGGGTTGATATTACAATACCAAAATTTTCATTTGATTATAATTTACAATTAAAAAGTGATTTAATGGATTTAGGAATAACAGATGCTTTTGATAAAGATTTAGCTGATTTCTCAAATATGACAGATGCAGATACAGGTCTTTTTGTTTATGATGCTTTACATAAAGCAAATATTGATTTTACAGAAAAAGGTGTAAAAGCAGCAGCAGTTACAGTGATGATTGCATATGATGCAACGGCGATAATGGATTATAATAAACCAGAGGAAATTAGAATAGATAAACCATTTTTGTATTTTATTAGAGATAAGGAAACTAATGAAATCTGGTTTGTCGGAACTGTTTATGAACCAAATTCTTGGGAAGAGGATAAAGAAGAATATAAATAGATTGAAAGAGAAGCATATTATAATAGTTTAATACTAAAGGTATTAAGCTATTTTCTTTTTGTAATATAGAAAAAATTATGCAATATATGCATACTTTTATTGTAAGATAAAAGTATAAGTGATAAAATATAGGCAAAGATAAAAAGGGGATTATTAATTTTATAGAGCATAAATTGCTCAAGATGGGAGGAATTTTCTATGAAAAAAGATTTAGGTGTAAAACCTTATGTATTTCCTATGCCAGTATTAATGATTGCAACCTATGGAGAAAATGATAAGGTAGATGTTATGAATATGGCTTGGGGAGGCATTTGTGACAATAATATGGTAGCTTTAAATATAAGTGAAAGCCACAAAACAGCTAAAAATATTAAAGAAAGAAAAGCCTTTACACTAAGTATAGCAGATGTAAACCATCTAGAAGAATCAGACTTTTTTGGAACAGCATCTGGAAATACAATGGAAGATAAATTTGAAAGAACAGGAATGCATGCTACAAAAAGTACGAGAGTAGATGCACCAATTATTGAAGAATATCCAATTACATTGGAATGTAAAGTAGCAGAATTACAACATGAATCATATGGTTTCAGAGTTTTAGGAGAAATCGTAAATGTTGTAGCTGATGAAAAGGTTTTAGATGAAAATGGAAAGGTAGATCCTACGAAAATTAATGCTTTTGTGTTTGATCAATATCAAAATGGATATTATAAAATTGGAGAAAAAGTAGGACAGGCTTGGAATAGTGGAAAAAAATTTATGAATAAATAATAAAATTAGAAAAGTACCAATTTTAAATGATTGGTGCTTTTTAGATATATTTATTTTATATAAATAAAAAAATTATAATATATTTTATAAAAACTATTGACTTAAAGTAAACTCTAAGTGATATAAAAATAGTATAAAGTTATATTCGTATGACTCACGAGTTTTTTTAATGCAAATTTTCTTTTTATATATGGAAAAATCTTAAATAAAGTTAAGGGAAAATCTGATGTTTCCTATATAATAAAAAGTAATCATGAGGGGAGGATTAGAAATGGAATATAGAACAAATCGTAGAACAGGAGATAAAATTAGTATTATAGGGTTAGGTGCTAGTTCTATTTCACAAGCAGAAGAAAAAGAAGGAATTGAAACTTTAAAAATGGCATTTGACAATGGAATCAATTATTTTGATTTAGCAGGTGGAGATGCAGCGTGTTTTCCATATTATGGGAAAGCTTTTGAAAATGTCAGAGATAAAGTTATGTACCAAATTCATTTTGGTGCGAACTATGAAACAGGAAGTTATGGCTGGACAACCAATTTGGAGAAAGTAAAAAAATCAATTGCATGGCAATTAGAACAATTAAAAACAGACTATATTAATTATGGATTTATTCATTGTATAGATGAAGAAAGTGACTGGAATGCATATCAAAAAAATGGTATATTAGACTATATTAAAGAATTAAAAGAAAAAGGAATTGTAAAACATATCGGAATTTCTTCTCATACACCTGAATTAGTACATAAAGCATTAGATACAGGATTAATTGATATGGTCATGTTTAGTATTAATCCAGCATATGACTATGAGCAAGGAACATATGCCAATGGTAGTGTCAATGAAAGAATGGAATTATATAAAAGATGTGAAGCAGAAGGTGTTGGAATCTCTGTTATGAAAGCATTTTCTAGTGGTCAATTATTAGATGAAAGAACTTCTCCATTTGGAAAAGCACTTACTAAAATGCAATGTATACAATATGCATTGGATAAACCAGGTGTATTGACAGTACTTCCAGGAATTAGAGGAAAAGAAGATTTAGAAGAAATTTTACAGTTTAATAAAGCAACTGATGAAGAAAAAGATTATTTTATCATTAGTGAATTTACACCACCAGAAGCAACAGGAAAATGCGTATATTGTAATCACTGTGAACCTTGTCCAATGGGATTAGATATCGGATTAATCAATAAATATTATGATTTGTCAAAAGCAGGAGATATATTAGCAAAAGATCATTATAAAAACTTAGAAAAAACAGCAAAAGATTGTATTCAATGTGGTCATTGTAATACAAGATGTCCATTCAAGGTTGATCAGATGAGTAGAATGAAAGAAATAGCAAACTATTTTGAAAAATAATATAGATATAAGTATTTATATTATTACAAAGAATTATTTTATACATATAAACATATAGAATAATTCTTTTTCTTATGGTATGATACAACTAATAATTTGTAAAAAAGAATAATAAAAACAGGAGGATAAAGACATGGAACTAGAAAGTGTAATAGAAAATAACACATTTGATGAAGAAAGAGCATTATATAATTTGAAAAATACAGAAGTAAAAAATTGTATATTTGCAGGAAAACAAGATGGAGAATCTGTATTAAAAGAAACTAGAAATATACGTGTTGAAGATAGTCGATTCTCATTACGATATCCATTATGGCATGCTAAAAATTATGAATTAATTCGTTCTACATTTGACGAAAAGACCAGAGCACCAATATGGTATTCTGATAATGGTGTGATTGATAATTGTAAATTAGAAGGCATCAAAATGTTAAGAGAATGTAATCATACAGAAATAAAGAATTCTGAAATTATTTCACCAGAATTTGGTTGGAAATGTAATGATGTTCAGATGAAAGACACGAAAATTGTATCTGAATATATCTTTTTGGATAGCAAAAATATTACATTAAAAAATGTAGATTTCCAAGGAAAGTATTCTTTTCAATATGTGGAGAATTTAGAAATTGAAAATTGTAGGTTAGATACAAAAGATGCTTTCTGGCATAGTAAAAATGTAACGGTTAAAGATTCTGTTGTAAAAGGAGAATATTTAGCCTGGTTTTCAGATGGATTAACGTTGATAAATTGCAAAATAATCGGAACACAACCACTTTGTTATTGTAAAAATCTAAAATTAATCAATTGCACAATGGAAGATACAGATTTAGCATTTGAATATTCTGAAGTAGATGCAGATATTAAAGGAAATGTTATATCTATCAAAAATCCAAAATCAGGAACAATTATGGTAGATAGTGCGGGTGAAATCATTCATGAAGATTCTATTATGGAAGTAAACGGAAAAGTAGTTATTAGAGATAAATAAAAAAATCCTCACTAGGCTTGATTATGTAGTTGCATAAATTAATTATACAACTATTAACATAAAATGTCAAAATAAGAATAAATCGGAAAGGCCTATAAACTTGAATTTATCCATATTTTATGGTATAATAGCTCACAATGCTATAGGCAATGACCTTTAGTAGAAAATTCCAAAATATTATTTTAATAAAGAAAGGATGAAAATCATGGGAAAAGAGAAGGAAAGCAAAGAACATCGGATGGTAGATTATAAAAAATCTATTTCAAGAAAAGGAGTGGAAAGGCTTCTTATTACCTCGAAAAAGGTAAATGTATTTGTGCAGCCGACAGAATCAAACAAAATACGAATATGGCTTCGAGGTAAAGCTTCTCAAAAAGTAAGGCTTAAGGATGAGAAAAGGGAAAAGGAGCTGGTAATTATGCTCCAAGAAGACAGTGATGTTCGAAATGTAGAATTGAAAGTAGCAATTCCTACCAGTATAAAATACCTTTCGATTGGGACGAATTCTGCTAATGTTTGGGTAAAAAATATTTTACCAGAAGAACTGAGGATCAAGACTACGAAGGGGCAGGTGGAAATTATCAATGCACCAGATCGTAAAAGTCATGTGCATATTTCTACAAGTCAAGCAGACATTCACACAGAATTTAAAGCTGGGTGTGTTGAAATGGCAGCTAAAAGTGTTAGAGGAGAAGTGCATGACAGACACAAATCTAAAGGAAAGGCAACAGTAAAACTGGAAGCTTCTACTATAAGTGGAAACATTTTTGTATCTTAGAGATTAACGACCTGTGTAACCTTATTAGGGAGCACAGGTCGTTCCCATATATGTAAGAAACAAATTACAAGAAAAAATCCCCAAACTCGAAAGAAAGGGGATTTTAGAGAACAGTGACATACACATATCACTGTGTAAGAATTGTTTAAGAACTAGCAATGAATTGTATGATAGATGATAATTGACTGTCATCACCGACACTATCTGCATTATTCATAGCAGTACAAATCGCATCATACTTGTTGGTTTCAACAATTGGCATACTAGCCAATTGCTCTGCTATTAATTTAGCAGTTTCTTCATCAATGTTTACGACAGGCCGTGATAGCTTGTCGATTTTTTTTGACAGATTGTTTACTTCGACAAGTAAACAAACCAATACTACAGCGACAACGATTCCAGTAATAAGAATGCCAGTTTCCAACATAAAAACAACTCCTTTTCTGAAACTATATATTAATAGACAACAGCAATATTATATAAAGTTTAAAAAATTATGTCAAGTATAGTAAATAGCTATATGTAAAAAAATAATAAAAAAATGTTGCAATCTGTATATAGTTTCTGATATAATAGTAAAGATATAAAATATAAAGGAGTAAGAAAATGAAAAACTATTTGAAAAAAACTAATTGCATAAATACTTCAGCTGTTTTCTTAATAGTTGCTTTATTTTCATTTCCATTTTAAGTAAGGAGTTTTGTTCCTTATTTTTTTTTGCATTCTAGAAAATTTACATTTTCTGAATGACTAAAATATCAATCATTTACAATATATACAAATTTAATATATATGAATGGAGGTTAATATGAAAGAATTCAACAAAAAAATTGTACTAGAAGATGGAGAAGAATATTTAGGATATGGATTTGGAGCAGACAAAGAAGCCATTTGTGAAATTGTATTTAATACCTCAATGGTAGGATATCAAGAAATTGTTTCAGACCCATCATATACCTATCAAATGGTAGTGATGACATATCCATTAATCGGAAACTATGGAATCACAGATGAAGATTATGAAACCAAACAACCAACGATTGGCGGAATGGTAGTAAGAGAATATAATGATTTACCAAGTAATTTCCGTTATACCAAAACATTATCAGAATATTTAGAAGAAAATGATATACCAGGAATCTGGGGATTAGACACTAGAAAATTAACAAGAAGTATCAGAGATAAAGGAAGTAGAAAAGTTATCATTACAGATATTACAACGAGTAAAGAAGAGGCACTAAAAAAATTAAATGCATATGATATTCCAAAAGATGCTGTATCAAAAGTAAGTTGCAAAAAGAAATGGTATTCTAGAACAGCAAATTACAAATATAATGTGGTAGCAGTAGATTGTGGTATTAAGTTAAATATTATAAGAAGTTTAAATAAAAGAGGTTGTAATGTAACGATTGTACCATATAATACAACAGCAAAAGAAATTGAAAGCCTAAAACCAGATGGGGTCTTTTTATCAAATGGACCAGGTGATCCAGAAGATGTAAAAGAAGTGATTAAACTTGTAAAAGAATTAAGAGGAAAATATCCAATCTTTGGAATTTGTTTAGGCCATCAAATGATTAGTTTAGCATATGGTGCAAAAACATATAAATTAAAATTTGGACATAGAGGTGGAAACCATCCAGTATTAAATCTAGAAACAGATAAGATAGAAATTACAAGTCAAAATCATAGTTATGCAGTAGATGAGAAATCTCTAGAAAAAACAGATTTAGTACCAACACATAAGAATATTTTGGATAATACCATTGAAGGTGTTGAATGCAAAAAAGATAAAGTATTTAGTGTGCAATATCACCCTGAAAGTGCACCAGGACCACAAGATAGTGGATACTTATTTGATAAGTTTATTAAAATTATGGGAGAATTAAAAAAATAAGAGGTAATTATGGAAGAGTTAGAGATATTAGAAGGAATCTTAGATAGTTATCCTTATCTAATTGTTTTTGTTGATAATGAATATATTATTCGATATATGAACAAGAATGCACAATATCATTATTATGAAGAAAGAGGATACAAAAACTTAATAGGAAAAAGTTTATTTGATTGTCATAGTAATGAAAAATCTATCGAAAAAATAAAAAAAGGATATGAAGGAATTCAAACTAATGGAAAAGAAGTATTTGTGTGTGTAACCACTAGAAATCAAAGAGTATATATGCAAGGTGTAAAGAATAAAAAAGGCGAATGGATAGGATTTATTGAAAGATTTGAATTAAATTTACAAATTAAAAAATATAAAACTAAACTTAAAATTTATTTTGTATGATAGAAAGGAATGAATAAAATGCCAAAAAGAAAAGATATAAAAACTGTACTAGTAATTGGTTCTGGACCAATTGTGATTGGACAAGCAGCAGAATTTGACTATGCTGGAACACAAGCTTGTTTAGCACTAAAAGAAGAAGGATATAAAGTTATATTAGTAAATTCTAACCCAGCAACAATTATGACAGATACAGCTATTGCAGATAAAGTATATATGGAACCATTAACATTAGAATATGTTGCAAAAATTATTAGATATGAAAGACCAGATGCTATTTTACCAGGAATTGGAGGACAAACAGGACTAAACATCGCTATGCAGTTATATAGAAAAGGAGTATTACAAGAATGTCAAGTAGAACTTCTAGGAACAAGTAGTGAAAGTATTGAAAAGGCAGAAGACAGAGAAAAATTTAAAGAACTATGCCAAGAGTTAGGAGAACCTGTCTTAGAATCTATTATTGCAGAATCAGAAGAAGAAGGAATTGCAGCAGCTGATAAAATTGGATATCCAGTTGTTTTAAGACCAGCCTTTACTTTAGGAGGAACAGGTGGAGGATTTGCAGATAATGAACAAGAATTAAAACCATTATTAAAACATGCTTTAAAACTTTCTCCAGTAAATCAAGTATTAGTAGAAAAAAGTATTAAAGGATATAAAGAGATTGAATATGAGGTAATGAGAGATCATAATGATACAGCTATTACCATTTGTAATATGGAAAACTTAGACCCAGTAGGTATCCATACAGGAGATTCTATTGTTGTTGCACCAAGTCAAACATTAACCAATAAAGAATACCAACTATTAAGAGATAGTGCCTTAAAAATTATTAGAGCTTTAAAAATAGAAGGGGGATGTAATGTTCAATTTGCTTTAGACCCACATTCTTTCAACTATTATGTTATTGAAGTAAATCCAAGGGTATCTCGTTCATCAGCATTAGCTTCAAAAGCAAGTGGATATCCAATTGCCAGAGTTTCAGCAAAAATAGCAGTTGGTATGAGATTAGAAGAAATCCCATTAGCCAATACTCCAGCAAGTTTTGAACCAGCATTAGACTATATTGTTTGTAAAATACCAAGATTTCCATTTGACAAATTTACACTTGCTTCAAATAAATTAAGTACACAAATGAAGGCAACAGGAGAAGTCATGAGTGTTGGAAGAACATTTGAAGAAAGTTTATTAAAAGCAGTAAGATCATTGGAAACAGGGGTATGTCATATTCATCATAAGAAATTTGATAAAATGGAAACAGAAGAGATGATGACATATATAAAAGATGGAACAGATGATAGAATCTATGCAATTGCAGAATTAATGAGAAGAGATGTCGATTTAGGATTAATTTATGATACAACAAAAATTGATATGTTTTTCTTAGAGAAAATTAAGCATATTGTTGAAATGGAAAAAGTGTTAAAGAAAAATGTAGGAGATATCGATACATTAAAAACTGTTAAGAAAATGGGATTTAGTGATAAATATATTGCACAAGTATGGAAGAAAAAAGAAAATGATATTTATGAATTAAGAAAGAAAAACAACATTTATCCTGTATATAAAATGATAGATACTTGTAGTAGTGAATTTGAAAGCTATGTGCCATATTTCTATTCAACATATGAAGAAGAAAATGAATCTATTGTAAGTGACAAGAAAAAAATCATTGTATTAGGTGCAGGACCAATTAGAATTGGACAAGGTGTAGAATTTGACTATTCTACAGTACATGCAGTAAAGACAATTAAAGAAGCTGGATATGAAGCAATCATTATTAATAACAACCCAGAAACAGTTTCAACAGATTATACAACGAGTGATAAGCTATATTTTGAGCCATTAACTGTAGAAGATGTTATGAATATTGTAGAATTGGAAAAACCAGAAGGTGTTGTAGCAGCTTTAGGTGGACAAACAGCCATTAACCTTGCAGGACCACTTTCAAAATTAGGTGTTAAAATCATTGGTACAGATGTAAATGCCATTGAAAAAGCAGAAAATAGAGATGCATTTGAAAGAGTTATGAAAGACTTAAAATTATTACAACCAAGAGGAGAAGCTGTAACAAATATAGAAGATGGAATCAAAGTTGCGAAAGAAATTGGATATCCAGTTCTAGTAAGACCAAGCTATGTATTAGGTGGAAGAGCTATGCAAATTGTTTCTAATCAAAAAGCATTAGAAAAATATTTAAAAACAGCTGTTGAAATCAATACAGAACAACCTGTATTAGTAGATAAATATATCACAGGAAAAGAATTAGAAGTAGATGCTGTATGTGATGGAAAAGATGTATTTATACCTGGAATTATGGAACATGTTGAAAAAACAGGTATCCACTCAGGAGATAGTATCAGTGTATATCCAACCTTTAGTGTTAGCCAAAAAGCAAAAGATACAATCATAGATTATACAGTAAAATTAGGATTAGGTATTGGTATTGTGGGATTATATAATATCCAATTTATTGTAGATAAAAATGAAGATGTGTATGTTATTGAAGTAAATCCAAGATCATCAAGAACAGTTCCATTTATTTCAAAATCTACAGGATACTCTTTAGCAGATATTGGAACATTAGCTATGCTTGGAAAATCTTTAAAAGAACAAGGAATAACGCAAGTATATCCAAAAGAGAAAGAAAAATGGTATGTAAAAGCACCAGCATTCTCATTCTCAAAATTATCAGGATTAGATGCAACACTTTCTCCTGAAATGAAATCAACAGGAGAAGCTATTGGATATGATAAAAAATTAACTAGAGCATTATATAAAGCATTACAATCATCAGGAATGAAACTTGCAAATTATGGAACGATATTTGTAACAATCGCAGATAAAGATAAAGAAGAAGCATTACCTTTAATTAGAAGATTTTATAACTTAGGATTTAACATCGAAGCAACAAAAGGAACTGCTAAATTCTTAAAAGAACATGGTATTAGAACAAGAGTGAAAAAGAAACTTAGTGAAGGTAGTGAAGAAATCTTAGAATCTTTAAGAAAAGGTTATGTAAGTTATGTTATTAACACAAGAAATATTGATTCTATAGACCAAGAAACAGATGGAACATATATCAGAAGATGTGCAACACAAAATAATGTACCAATGTTTACAGCATTAGATACCGTAAGAGCAGTATTAGATGTATTAGAAGAAATTACACTTGGAATATCAACGATTGATGAATAAAATGTCCAATTGGGGACGTTTCTGTTTGGGACATTTTTCAGAAAGAATATCTAGATAAGAAATATTCTAAGTAGAATTTAGAAAGAAAAAAATATCGATAAGCGCCCTTGGTGGGCGTTTTTTTGTCGCATTGAGATCGTTTGTCAATGCGACATTTCTGAAATAAAAAAAGAAAATATAACTAAGCGCCCTTTGGGGCGTTTTTCAATTATCTATCTAAAAGCATATAATTATTTAATGATTTATCTTTTTATAAATTTATGATATAAATAAAAAAATTTGCAACTAAATTAATAATAAACTATATCTTATATGTAGAAATCAAATGAAAGGAGGAATAAAATTTTCCTGAAATCTTTGGTATATAAAGATAACTTAATTATATCATTGGATTATCAAAATTTAATAAAATCAAATTAATGTGGTGCTTATGATTGATTTTATAAACTTATTATACGAGGAGGAATTATATGTGGAAGAAGAACTAATTATTAAAGCAAAATCTGGAGAAGTTAGGGCCTTTACAGACTTGATACATAGTATTGAAAATGATTTATATAGAATAGCAAAAACAAGATTAGATAATGATGATGACATTTGTGATGCAATTCAAGAAACAATGATAAATGCTTATAAACATTTGAAAAAATTAAAAGATAATTCTCATTTTAAAAGTTGGATTATTAAAATTTTAATTAATGAATGTAATAAAATTTATAAGACTAAAAAAAGAAAAGAAAAACTTTTTAAAAAAATTACTAAAGAAGAAAATATCCAACCAATTGATGAATCTGTCAATTTAGTCGATTCTAAAATAAATTTTGAATTATTAGTTGAAAAATTACCATATGAGGAAAAATTACTGGTTACTCTATTCTATTATAATCAATATTCTTGTACTGAAATATCTGAAATTGTAGGAATGAATATTAATACTGTGAAAAGCAAACTTAAAAGGAGCAAAGAAAAAGTAAAAAAATATTATGAGGGAGGTCTTTTACATGAACAATAATTATGATGAAATAGACAATTTATTTTTTCAATATTTTGAAAATAATCAAGAAGTTCCTAGGATAATTACTAATTGTATAGAAACAGCTATGTATAAGAGCAAAAACAAATATGGAATAACGATATTAATTAAAAAAATTATAATAACTCTTATAAGTTTTATAACTGTTACTGGTGGCATAGTATTTGCATCTAATATAACAAAAAATTTTTTTAATAATAGCAAAGGCTTAGATACTGCTGTAGAAAATGGATATATAGAACAGGGAGGAGAAAATGTTGTTTCAAATAATACTGATATAACTGTAAAAAACTTCTTGATGGATGATTTCAATTTAAGTTTTACATTAGAAATGCAATTTGATGAATCTATGGATATAAATTCTATTTATAGAATAATCTTACCAAATCTAATGATTACTGATGAACAAAAAAGAATTATATATTGCATAGATGAAACAACTTTTAAAGAATATTGCCAGAAAAACAATCTTAATTATTCATGGAATGAATTTAATGATAATCATTTACGTAGTGGTGCAAATTGGTATATAAAAAATAAAATGGCAGACTCTAATTCAGTAGAATTAGTTTATAATCTTTACTCTAATAAATACCCTAAAAGCAAATATTTATATTTGAATTTTTCTGAAATAAGTATTCAGAATAATCCAAATGATAATTCCATAACACATACTATCGATGGAAATTGGAATTTAGATTTAGAAGTTCCAGAAAAGTTTTATAATAGAGAATCTATAATTTATACTGTAAAAGAGTGTAGTGATTCGACAATAAATGTTACAGATGCATCTTTATATGATACGTGTTTCAAATTAGAATTTAACACAAAAGTCAAACCTATATATCAAGAAAATGATAGTGAAGAGGTAAAAAATGAAAAAATGCAAGCTTTAACAGAATGGAATATGAAAGAAAAGGCAGAATGGAGAACAATGGTTTATGATGAATATATTATAG
Organism: Bacillota bacterium; assembly: GCA_963929465.1. Taxonomy (GTDB): domain Bacteria; phylum Bacillota; class Clostridia; order TANB77; family CAG-508; genus CAG-269. The sequence goes on along the minus strand of CAWVJG010000019.1, from coordinate 4,087 downwards.
ATAATAGTGGAAATAAGTTCTATCCATTACGAAGTAGTTCAGAAGATTCTATGACTAGTTATTTACCAGATGGTCAATTTATCCATATGCAGACTTTTGATTTAACTAAATATAATAAAAATGCTAATACTATTACACTATATTTAAAAATAAATTTACCTTATACTCAAAAAGATGTTAAGATTGTTTTAGAGAGGCAAGATTCATAAATATTTTTACAATTTTTATTTTTTTGACATTAATTATAGTTATTATGTTATTCTTGCTATATTATCCTCATCGAATATCAACAATTGATGAATAAATTATAAAAAAACCTTCTTATGATAAAATATCATAAGAAGGTTTTTTTATGACCATGATTAAATATAGTTTGAATTCTTTCTTCCAACGATTTGGTGTCATAGTAAGGAGATTAAAAACAAACATATCTCTCAAAAAATATTTTTGATTTTTATGTAATTATAATTGTTAACTCCATAAAGTATATGATATAAAATAATAGAAAGAGAGAATTTAAAATACAGCATCTATAATAACGAATAAAAAAATTAAGATAAATTGTAACGAAAATGAAATTCATACGTCATATATGCAAAGGGGGATAAAGTTATGCAGGATATGGAGCAAATATATGAACAATATTTTGAAACAGTATATAAATATTTATTCTGTTTAACTCATAATAGTGATATTGCTGAAGAACTAACACAAGAAACCTTTTATCGAGCAGTAAAAAAAATACATACTTTTAAGGAAGATTGCAAGATATCTGTATGGCTATGCCAGATTGCTAAAAATTTATGGTATGATGAATGTAGGAAAAATAGAAAAAAGCTAAAAACAAGTGAAGATACTTTTTCCGAAATACAAGATTCAGATAGGACAGAAGAAAAGGTAATTCAAAATGAAGAAAAAATGGCATTATATAAAAAGTTACAAAAGTTAGACGAAAAAACAAGAGAAGTAATCTATTTAAGAATTACAGGAGAATTGTCATTTAAAGAAATAGGAACCATTTTAAATCAAACAGAAAACTGGGCGAGAGTCACTTTTTATAGAGGAAAACAGAAATTGAAGGAGGGTGATGAAAATGAAAGAGAAAAATGATTGTAAAATTGTTCAAGATCTATTACCAAACTATATTGATAAACTAACAAGCAAAGAAACAAATACGTATATTGAAGAACATATAAATGACTGTAAAGATTGCAAAAAGATATTAGATGCTATGCAAAAAGATATTCAAATAGAAGAAAAAAAGTTAGAGAAAAAGAAGGTAAAATATATCAAAAAATATAATCGTAGATTAAAAATACTAAAGATTAGTTTAATATCTATTATATTAATCCTTGCCATATTATTTATTACCTTTCCAGGAAGAAATATGATGGTTATAGCATCTTTAAATGATAAATTTAAAGTATATGACGACAAAAGTGATAATGTGTATATAAAAATTACATATTATGGTAACGATATACCAAATGTAACCTATGATAATTACTATAAAGATGGAATAACAAAATCAATAATGACAAATGCAGAAGCAAATGTAAAAAGGATACAATATAATTATCAAGATCAAGAAAAAATATATGTAGAAAGTCCTGAAAGCAAAACATTACAAATTGATGATTCTACAGAAAACGTATATACACTTTCCCCCTTATTAAGTGTGATATATTATGATTCAATAAGGCAATTATTTGAGATGAGTATGAAATGTAAAATATCAACGGTTGAGCTAAACGGAAAAGAATGCTATGTGATAAGTAATGTGTTTAATAATGAAGAAACACAGACGAGATGTTATATAGAGAAAGACACTGGATTATGGGTAAAAATGGTACAAAGAACAATGCCACAAGAACAACGTTATGATACATATGATAAAATAATAGTAACTGAATTTGAATATTCTTTTGGAACAGTTACAGATGAAGATATGCAAGAGCCAGATGCAGCAGAATATACATTAATAGAAAATGAACAATAAAGAGAAGAATGCTAAAATAAAAAAGAACCTAAATTATTAAACAAACAGTTTAACAATTTGGGTTCTTTTTATTGTAACCTTTTTCTAAAAATGGTAAATATATAAATGGAAAGTTTAAATTTTAATTGCCAGAATTTAATTCTTTCCAAGCAGATTTGAACCCTAAGAAAAAAAGGAGAGAAAAATGAAAAAAGAAAATACGATAGAGAGCTATATAGTGGATAATCAATTAGATATGCCAAGAGTATTTGATGAGTATTATCACTATGTAAGTAAGATTATAAAAAATAAACATACGATCAAGATAGAAGATGAAGAAGAAATGATAGCAGATGTATTTTTAATTTTATGGAAAAACAAAGACAGATTAGATAGAAAAGCAGTATTTAGTCCATATATAGCAGGAATTACAAAAAGATTGATTTATAGAAAATATAGAGAACTTAGCAGAACAATAGAGTTTTCTCAATATGAAAATGAGATGATTAGTCGTTTTAATGTAGATAGTATTGTGGAACAAAAGGAAATGAATGATTGTATTACAAAAAACTTAAAAGCATTAGGTGATACAGAATATGAAATATTTAAAAAATTTTATTATGAAGGAAAAAAGGTAAAACAAATTGCACAAGAGATGAACCTAAGTAATAGTAATGTAAAAACAAAATTACATAGAACCAGAAAAAAGATAAAAGAAATTTTAAAAGTAGGAGGTTTTTAAAAATGGGAAAGGAAAAAATTTTTGAGAATGTGCAAGAAAATATTGCCATTGAAAATTTTAGGACAGTTCATAAAAAGCATGAAAAAACAAAAAAGATATTACAAAGTACATTGACAGTTATGATTTGCAGTTTATCTGTAACAGGAATTGTTTTTGCAAAAGATATTTCTACTAAATTATATGATAATTTCTTTATGACAGGTAAAGGGATGGAAACAGCAATGAATGAGGGATATATCGAAAATACAGATATGGAATATGAAAATGCAAACACAACTATAGAAAATACAGAGACAGGTGAAATGATAGAAGATGTAGAAACCAAAGTAAAAGTATCTGAATTTGTTATGGATGATTTTAATTTAAGTATTACATTTGATGTAGAACTATCTGAAAAAGCAAAAGAGATTGTAACAGCAGATGAAGTATGGGAATTTAATTTTCCAGACTTAGTGATATCAGATGAAAATAATATTGTTTTATATTGTCCATCAGGAGTTAGATATGAAGAATTTAGTAAAGAGAAGAATTTAGGATTAAATTATGATGAAGCAATGGATAAAAAAATGTATATTGGAAGTGGTGTCAATATCATTCCTATTGAAAGAGAAGGAAATCATGTAAAAGTTGTTTATAATATTTATACAGGGGGAGATAGTCACTATCCAAAAAGCAAAACATTAACAATTGATATGACGAAAATTAATATATCTAAAAATGAAGAAGCTTCTATGGGAGAAGAGGAAATTACCCTTACAGGAGATTGGCATTTTGATGTAGCAGTTCCAGAAAAAATGTATAATAGACAATCCGTTGTTTATTCACAGGTAGATACAACCAATGAAGATTATCAAGTAGAATCAGCAACATTATATGATACAGGAATGGAAATAACGGCAAAAATAAAAACAGAACCAAAACCAAAATATCCATCATTTTTAGAACACGATTTTTATGATAGTTTATCAGATGATGATCCGCTTAAAAATGAAGACATTTTAGGATATATTAGTTGGAAAGAACGCCAAACAGATGCTTATAAAGAATATTATGAAAAAGTAGATGAATTGACAAATATTTCAATATATCTAACAAATGAAAATGGAGAGACATTCAGCTTAAATCAAGGCCCAAATGAAAATGGCTCTATAGGAATTGATGAAGAAGGGATTTTAACCTATACAGGAATGTTTGATTTAACAAAATATAATGAAACTGAAAAAGTAATTGTTCATTTTGAGTATAGAGGTCAAACAGAAGAAGTAGTCCTAGAGAAAGGAGATGAATAATTGTATGAAATTAAAAAGCAAAATATTTAGTATTTTTTGTATTATGATAGTTAGTGTAATCAGTTTTTCTAATATCGT
>CAWVJG010000018.1:0-22692 GCA_963929465.1 Bacillota bacterium | reverse complement strand
ATTTTTAATGTTTCAATAGATTATTTACTTGGAAGAACACCAGATGTTTTTGTAGATGAAACAGATAGAGATACACTTGATATATCTGCTATTAAAGACAAATATAACTTTACAAAAAAGAGAATGGATAAAGTAAAAGAAATTTACAAAAATGATACTACACTAAGCACAGCCATAAATGAATTATGTTGTGGTGTAGGAAAAACTACTTTTGGGGAAACTATAACAAATACAAATATTTCAATGTTAGAAATAGAAAATATATTTAATGATTTTGTAAACAGTAAAGATCCTAAACCACAAATTATGATGAAAATTAAAGATTTAGAAAATAATATTATAATTGTTGAGATTGATTCTTTTGATGATGAAGAAATGCCACTTGATGCGACTGATAGAATTGCTTTATATACTACAAAATTATCACAAAAATATAATGTGTTAGGTCTAGTAATGACTATTGATAAAGATGAAAATTGCAAAATTATAGATGCTATATATCAAAAAAATAAAGATACTTATTATACACAATTACATTTGCCTAGAACAGTATTAACTGCTGGAGAGTATATTGATATAATGAGTAGATTATAAGAAAGAGGAAATGTTTATGAAAATTTTAGAATTTGTTTTAAATAATAAAGAGTATTTAGAAGATTTAATTACAAGAAGTACTTATCATTCAAATGCTATAGAAGGAAGTACCCTTACTTATGCTGAAACTTATGCTATTCTTTACAATGATAATAGCTTTAAAATCGAAGGAAAAGAACCAAGGGAAATATATGAGGCTATAAATCATAAAAAAGCATTAGAATTAGTTTTTAAGAATTTACAAAATAATGAAGAATTTGATGAAAGATTTATTAAAAAATTGAATGAAACAATAAATAGAGATATTAAAGATACTGAAGGTTATAGAACTGTACAAGTATTTATTCAAGGTAGTGAACATATCCCACCAGAGCCTGAAAAAGTTCCAAATTTAATGATGTATTATATATATAATTATAATCATGATGAAGAAGATATATTTACTAAAATTGCTAAATATCATATTGATTTTGAGAAAATACATCCTTTTGAAGATGGAAATGGAAGAACAGGTAGATTACTTATAAATTATGAATTATTAAAAAATGACTTGCCACCTGTTGTTATAGCTAAAGAAGATAGGGTAAAGTATTTTGAATTTTTAAGAAATAATGATAGTAATGGTTTAGCTGAATGGCTAAAAGAATTATCTACTAGAGAAGAAGAAAGAATGGAGAAGTTTGGATATAAACAAGTATAATACAAATAAGAAGGAGTGATAATTTTGAACATATATGTTGCACATTCAAATAAATTTGATTATATAAAAAAATTATATGAGCCGATTAAAAATGCTAAATCTTTATCAATACATAATTTCTTTTTTCCTCATGATGAAGTAAATAAATTAGTAAAAACAAAAGAGATAATAAAAAATTATGATTTAGTTATTGCAGAAGTATCTTTACCGGCTACAGGACTAGGTATAGAATTAGGTTGGGCAGATGACTCAAACACACCAATATTATGTATATATGAAAAAGGGTCAAAAATTAGTTCATCCTTGAAATTTATAACAAATAATTTTATTGAATATGATAATTCAAAAGATTTGATAGAAAAAATAGAGAAATTTTTAAATAGTTTATAAATTAATTAGAAAGGAGATAAGATAAAATGAGAAATTTATTAGTAGTTGCAGTAATGATAAAATGTAAAGATAAATATTTATTCATAAAACAAGATAAAGTAGGAGGTGCTTTCCCAGGTTGTCTACTTACAGTTGGTGGAAAGATAGAAGAAAATGAAACTCCAGAGGAAGCAATAAAAAGAGAAGTATTAGAGGAAGTGGATATAAAATTAGATAAAGTAATTCCTTTTGATTTTGATAGTGAAATAACAATGTATAAAGGAGAAGAAACTCAATTAATTTCACTAAGATATACATCAGAAGTTAATAATTTTTATGCAAAACCTGGATCAGATGCTAAAGGAGTATTTTGGCTAAAAAAAGATGAATTACTAAAATATAACCAAAATCCAATGACAAAAAGATTTTTATATAAACTAGGTTTGATATCTAAAGAAGATATATGAAAGATTACTGCATTCAATTTACATTCAAAAAATGTCGAAGTGCTAGAAAATAGGTGATATTCAAAAGCAAATTCTCCTCACCTCGACCAGAAGAAAGAACTGGGCTGATGATAGTCAAGTTCTTTTTTTATTTCTTGTAATTATATACAAGGAGAAACAAAACAATGAGGATTTTAGAATTTATTTTAAGTAAAAAAGAATATTTAGAAGATTTCATTACAAGAAGTACATATCATTCAAATGCTATTGAGGGTAGCACACTTACCTATGCAGAAACTTATGCTATTCTATACAATGATAATAGCTTTAAAATCGAAGGAAAAGAGCCAAGGGAAATATATGAGGCTATTAATCATAAAAAAGCATTAGAATTAGTTTTTAAGAATTTACAAAATAATGAAGAATTTAATGAAAGATTTATAAAGGAATTAAATGAAACAATAAATAGAGATATTAAAGATACAGAAGGTTATAGAACTGTGCAAGTATTTATTCAAGGTAGTGAACATATTCCACCTGAGCCTGAAAAAGTGCCAAATTTAATGATGTATTATATATATAATTACAATCATGATGAACAAGATATTTTTACTAAAATTGCTAAATATCATGTTGATTTTGAAAAAATACATCCTTTTGAAGATGAAAATGGAAGAACAGGTAGATTACTTATAAATTATGAATTCTTAAAAAATGACTTGCCACCTGTTGTTATAGCTAAAGAAGATAGGGTAAAGTATTTTGAGTTTTTAAGAAATAATGATAGTAATGGATTGGCTGAATGGCTAAAAGATTTATCTACTAGAGAAGAAGAAAGAATGGAGAAGTTTGGATATAAAAAAGGAGCATAGATATGAAGAATTTCAAAGAAGTAGAAATTAAATACATCATTTGGTAATGAAAAGAAGGAGCTTATTTTGAACTACACCTAAAAAAGTAGAGTTCAAAATAGGGGACTTTAAAGAAAACCATAAATCTAATTTGATTTGTGGTTTTCTTTTTCAATTACAGTAAAATCTGTTGGATTCACAGTTTGAAATCCATCTTCTGATAATAAAACTCCTGAGGTATCTACATTAATACGAAATCTACTTAATAATATAGCTATTCCAAATTCTATTATCAAAAATCCTATTGCCATTAATAAAGGATTTGACTCTTTATTTGATTTTGCACTTGGTTACTCATTTTTATCCCAATTTTAAATTATCCCGCACCAAATTGATAGATAAAAAAATTCAAAAGCTCTTTGTATGGCAAGGAATATTCTTGACTCCTTTTTAGAAATCTGAGAAGATATTATCTATTTCATCATCGGAAATAGATTTAAATTCTGGAGTTATTCCTAATTCATCCAATTCATTTTTTGTTATTTCTTGATTTATATTATCAGATTTATCTATTATTTTATTTACGATTTTAACAGATGATGCTATAATAATTATTACTAAAATTATAATAATGAAACATATAATCCATTCATTGGTATCTCCTTTATCGGCAAATATACTCATTAATGTACCTATTGCTATAAAACAAAAAGCTTCTTTATTTAGATATGCATTTTTAAATTCATCCTTAAATGCTTCATGATTATAATCAATAAATCCAGTATTTCCATCTTCTGTAATAATATTATTGCTATTAGCAAATTTTTTAATTATTTTCTTTCTATTTGTTGATAACAAATAAATCATTAATAAAATAGACCCTGTTACTTGTAATGTAATAGATAGAACATACAATATTATTTTCATTTTTTCTCCTCGTATATAATTTTTTATTAATATTACTTAAATATTTCTTTCATAATCCCATTTTTCATATCTGCGATATTATAAATATTACTCATACTATCAAAAGTTTCTCTTAAGTTATTTCTAGCAGAAACCCAGCCCATTCCATCAGTAAACCAAACAAAAGAAAATCCAACAACTTTTTCCGCCTCTTCTGCAATCATTTTATAACTCCTAGCTGTTTCGTTTAATTTAGAACCGCCTGAAGCATAAAAGTTTGTTTCTATACCATATATGCATTTATCTGTTTTTACTACAAAATCAAATCTTTTAGTTGCCTGATTTTGATTACTTATAAATGACATATCCAATTTCCATCTTTCTTCAATTTCTTGCAAATACATTTCTTTAAAATATGTTTCATTTTTCTTAAATCCAGCTTTTTGAATAAATCTTTCTACAAGATCTTCCATTAAATGTCCACCACGATTTTTTCTTGCATTTGAATTTAAACCAGATTCAACACCTAAAACATAATCATATAAATTATTTACTATATGATTTTGAATTAAATCAAATAATCCCGTTTCTCTCATAAATATTTTATATTGTTCTACACTATAATTCATCTTTTTGAAATTATATTCAAACTTGTTTCCATCATGATCTAAAACAATTATTTCATATTGTCTTACTGCTAATAATGTAGGAATACATTTTATTATTTCAGGATATTTAATAACTAAATTTTCAAAATCCTTTTCAATATTTTGGCTACCGATTAAAGAGTTCATTATATTTAATTCTATCTTATGTTTTTCAGCATTTTTATATATTGTTTCAAAATCTATATAATATTTATAATCAGATATACTATCAGTAAAAGTTAATAACCATTCTGCAAAGTTTCTTTTCATAACGAATCCTCCTTTATTTCTTCATATCTTCTTATTGATAAATCTAAATATTCTTTTTCATTATCTATTCCTATGTATCTTCTATTTAATTTTACAGCTGAAATGCCTGTTGTGCTACTTCCACAGAATGGATCTAAAATTAACGCATTTTCTTTTGTTGATGCTAAAATAATTCTATCTAGTATTTCTAAAGGTTTTTGTGTAGGATGTTTTCCTTGCTTTTTTTCAGATGGATTTGTTAAAGAAGTTGTCCAAACATCTTTCATTTGTTTATTTCCATTTAATTCTTTCATTAAACTATAATTAAAAGTATATTTTACCTTCTTTAAATCCTTTTTTGCCCATAAAATTGTTTCAGTTGAATGTGTAAATGTTTTACAAGCTAGATTAGGTGGGGGATTAGTTTTTTGCCAAGTTATATTATTTAAAATTTTAAACCCTTCTTCTTCAAGTGCCATTCCTATTGAATAAATATTATGTAGAGTGCCACTAATCCATAAGGTTCCATTATCTTTTAAAATTCTATAACATTCTTTAATCCACTTTTTATTAAATTTATGTTTTTCTTTTACAGATAAAGATTTATCCCAAATTCCTTTATTAACACTTACCATTTTTCCACCACTGCATGTTATACCATTGCTTGACAAAAAGTATGGTGGATCAGAAAATATCATATCAAATGTTTTATCTTCAATTTTTTTTAATTCTTTAAATGTATTTCCTTTTATCAAGCAAAAAGTTCCGTCTTTATTTTTATAGTAGAATTTATTTGAGAATTCCATTTTGATTGCTCCTCATAATTTGTTATTAATAATTCTGAAATTTCTCCACGTCCTTTAGCATTTGAATTTATCATTCTTTTAGCTGAGATCTCATTTATATTAAAGCCTTTATATATGTTTTCAAAAAAATTATCATTTATATCTGTATTTTTTGGATTTGAATTGCTTAGCATTAATTTTGCATTTTTTGAATTTAATTTATTATAATAATTTGCTAATTCTTTTTGATTTTCATCATTAAAATCTTCTTTTGTATAAGAGGTAAATCCAGAAGTAACTGAAAGTGGTCTATATGGTGGGTCAAAATAAACAAAAGTATTTTCATCGACTAAACTTTCACTTTTTCTATAATCTCCATATTCAAATATTACATTTTTTAATAATATTGATAAATTTCTTAAATTATTTGAGTCACATATAGTTGGATTTTTATATTTACCACAAGGTACATTGAATTTTCCAGCTTTATTTACTCTATAAAGTCCATTAAAACAAGTTCTATTTAAAAATATAAATTCTGAAGCACGTTTTACATCTATTTTATTATTTAAAGCATAAGAATTATATTCAGTTCGTACATTATAAAAATATTTTTGTCTATCATCATTTTCTAATGCTAAAAACTCTTTTTCTTTTTTATCTAATTCTTGTATTAAATCCTCAACTTTATATTTTATTACATTATAACAGTTAATTAAATCTTTATTTATATCAAAGGCATAGGCTTCTTTAACATTATATTTTTGTAAAATATCTATTAAAACAGCTCCACCTCCCACAAAAGGTTCTACATATTTTTCTATTTGACCATTCTTTAATTCGATTGGAAAATATTTAGTTATTTGCGGAATTAAACTGTTTTTTCCTCCAGCCCATTTTACAAAAGGTTTTACTATATTCATTTTTACCTCCAAAATTTCTACTTAAATATATCACAATTTTTTAGATTTTAAAAGGAACTAGGACAATATTTTTTTACATTAAAAGGTATAATAAATTAACCTAATTAGCTCCGTTGTTTAATATGTATGGCGTGGAATAGGTTAACATTTTTTTGTTTAATTTGTTTGATATTATATTATTTTATTTATAATTTAAATTTAGCAAAAATTAATAAATTTATCAAATTCTTTATTTTTCAGTAAAATCAATTAATTTAAGATTTTTTAAAGAAAGATTTGATTAATATTTTAAGCAGAGTTATCATCATACACAATAAAAAGTGAGGTTATTTATGGAAGATAACAAGCTAAAAACTATATACAAAAAATATGCTCAAAATCAAATACTTTTTGTATTTGCTGTAAAATATGCCTATGAAATTTTTAATGAAATAGCTAAATAAGATATTAACCAACTGATTAATATCTTATTATTATATAAATTTGTAAAATTCTATTTGATTCCATAAGTTATATATGATACCATATTGACAAATGAGAAATTGCTAGAAAATATAAAATTAATAAACAAAGGAGAATTTGTAATATGAATAAAAAAAGAGATATATTAGTATAACCGTAATTATAACAATATTATTATTTATGATAATGTTTTTTTACCAGAAACACCATTAAAAGGATTTTTTTATAGTGGTTTAGATATTCTATTTTTACTACTGCTAGAGGCAATAGTATTTTATGATATTACAAAAGCAGTAAAGAATCCAAATTGTTTTTATATCATTTTGAAACTCTTTTTGTCAGTTTTCTTCACTGGTTACTAATCCCTTATTTATACTATAATTAATGTTCAATTATTATTTAAGTCATAGCAAATTCTTCTAATTAGAGAAAATTTTTAACTATAAAATTCAAAATAAAGAATTGATTTAATATCTTCCTTTGTTAAATCTTTTAATCCCTCATTTATTCTTACATAATATAAATACTCATCAGTAATTGGAGTTAAGCAATAAAAATAATCATGAAATATGCGATAATAGTATTTTCTATTATTAAACTCAAAGAATTCTAAATTTTCAACATTTTTAGTTATTTCTGGTTCTGGCTTGCTCGTAGCTATTCTATATTCTCTTAATAATTCAGAATAGAATTGAGAAAAAGATTGTAACGATGTATCAATTGGTATGATTGATATTGAAATTGTTGTAGAAGCATTTTCAGATAAATGGATTAATCTATTTTTTGTTTTAGAGTTATTTATACTCGTCAAGTTAATTTGGGTATACAATTTTATTTTGCATTTGTTGTTATACACAATATATGTATTATTATTTCTCAAATCAGGACGATATGAGTGTCCGTGAATTTCTTTTAAATTTTTTTCCATTATAGAGGCAGGAGTAAAATTCATAAAGATTGTTATAAATATTAAGATAAATATAGAAACGATACTGAATATGATAATAAGGTTTCTCTTTCCATATTTATGTATCACATTTTTAAAAGAGATATTATGTTTTTGGCATATCTTATACAAAAATTTAATTAGCAAAATAATGACAATGATACCTAAAATAATTTGATATAACTTTACTTTATTTCCTATTTTACCTAAACCGAGAGTCTTTATTATAAATTACTTTGACTTTGTCTCCTATTTTGTATTTGTCAGAATCACTTCCCTGGAATTTTCGACTTGAGAAATCTAGTGTATGTTGTTCACCAGCGACTTCATATTGAACAGTAACATCTTGATAACTAGAATTATAACGATAACCAGGTCGATGGCGATAGCGATTTTCAACAACAAAACCATATGTACTTTCAGTATAATTTAAATAATCTGAGAAATCCAATATAAAACTTCCTATAGAGAATATCATTAATGTTATTAGAAATATTATAATCTTAACAAGTACATCATCTTTCTGTTTCTTTTTTTTAGTTTCATTAAATATAAATTTATTTTTAAACATATTCTAAATTAATCTCCTAAAAATTAATTTTATTATAATTTAAGTTCATTAATTTTTTTAGTTTAAATTATCAAATGTAAGAATGGCTTATGATTAAATACAAAATTCACCTTACAAATACTTATTAACTATATAATAACATAAATTAGGAAAAAATAAAATATCATGTTAAATCTTATTAGTTTTTCTTTTTGATTTGACGTTTTATGTAATATTATCGAATAAAATTAAACTTCATATATAGCAAATAAGAGACTTTTTCAAGTCTCTTAATTTTTTACTGATGGAATGAATTTTTCTTTATCATTTTCATCCTTACAAACTCTTCTCTGTCTCTTTCCTCTAAGATATCCTGTATTCTTTTCTCATCCTTTTCATAATTAGGAATAATAATATCTTTTAAAGAATTAGACCTTTTCTGAACCTTTTCTATAGCAGAATCTAATCTAGATATGGTAATTTCTAAACGAGCCAAATCAATCATCATTTTTTTGATATTTTGAAACTCTACAATTGCTTCATCAATACTAATCGTTGTTCCAAGTAAACCAAATGTTAAATCTGGATTAGAAGAACTCGTATAAGAAATTAGAGGTATTTCTACACCCATAATTGTTTTGTACTTTATATCTAATTGATTATCAATTTCGATGGTATGAGAAATCATATTGACTTTATTGATTCCCATATCAACATTTGCATTTTGCAAAGCAAGAAATGCTTTTTCGTATTGCTTATGAAAGGTTTCTTCTAATTCTTTTTTTTGAGAAATATATTTTTCTTTTTCATTTTCTAAAATATATTTTTTCTTTTCTAAAAGTTCTTGCCCTTGTTTAGATAAAGCAATTGTTTTTTTTAATTTGATTAAATTACTTTTGGTTGGAAGAAGTGTGCTCATAATTTATTTCATTCCTTTCTAAGCTACAATTTGCTAGAGACAAATTTGTAATTGTTTTCAAATGAGAATTCAACTATAGTTTTGTCAATTCTTCTTTTGGCAGGATATTTAAAATATTTAGGGCTAAATCTAAAGTTTCATTGATTGTTCTTCTTTCATCTTGTTTTTGATTGATAAATTTTTCTTCAAATGTATTTGCAAATGCTAGGTATTGTTTATCTAAATCATTTAAATCATTTTCACCTAAAACTTTAGCTAAGGCTCTTACATCTTGAGCTTTAGAATAAGAAGCAAAAATTTGGTCAGAAATTTTTGCATGGTCTTTTCTCGTATATTTTTCACCAATACCATCTTTCATGAGTCTTGATAAAGAATTTAAAATGTCAACAGGAGGAACGATTCCTTTTTGATACAAATCCCTAGAAAGTACAATTTGTCCTTCTGTTATATATCCTGTTAAATCTGGAATAGGGTGTGAAATATCATCATTTGGCATGGTAAGTATTGGGATTTCTGTAATAGAACCTGATTTTCCTTTTATCATACCGGCTCTTTCATAGATAGAAGCTAAATCACTATATAGATATCCAGGGTAACCTTTTCTACTTGGAATTTCACCTTTTAAAGTAGAAACTTCTCTTAAACTTTCAGCATAAGCGGTCATATCTGTTAGAATAACTAATACATGATATCCTAAATCAAAAGCTAAATATTCTGCACAAGTCAAAGTAACTTTTGGTGTCAAAATTCTTTCTATACTTGGATCATTAGAAAGATTTTGAAACATAACGACTTTAGAAAGAGATCCGTTTTCTTTTAAACTATTTTTGAAGTATTCAGCTGTCTCAAATTCTGCACCCATTAATCCAAAGCAAATAGCAAATTTCTCTTCTTTTCCAATATTAGAATCTGTAATAATTTTATTGGCGAGTTCATTATGATTAATTCCACTACCAGAGAATATAGGCAATTTTTGACCTCTAATTAAAGTCATTAATCCATCAATACTAGAAATACCTGTTTCGATATAATTTCTTGGATATTCTCTAGAAATAGGATTTATACTACTACCATTAATATCTCTTTCAATGTCAGAATGGATTTCGCCTAAGCCATCAATCGGTTTTCCTGTTCCATCAAAAATTCTACCTAACATATCTTCTGATAGTTTTATACTTAATGGTTTTCCTTTTAATATGGTTTTTGTTTTGTCTAGTCCAATTCCATTTGTCCCTTCATATACTTGTATCATTGTAACATTCTCATCTATACAAATAACATTTCCCAAACGTGTTTCATTATTTGGCAAGATGAACTCTACTTGTTCATTAAACATGATGTTTTTAGGGGTTTTTAAATATACAATAGGACCATTTATGCTTTCTAATCCGAATATATTGAATATCCACTTATTTTTCATCCTTTCTATAATACTTCTTTATATTCTTCTGCTATTTTGTCTAAACTATCTAAATATTGTTCTTCCATTTCATCTATTTTTGCCATTTCAATATTCGCAACTTCATTTTTTATTTTTGGATAAGTTTCAAAAAATCCAATTTCTTTAATTTTAGACATAGGGATGCCCTTGCTGATAAGGGTATCTGAAGCTTCGTATATAGAGACAATTAATTTCATCATTTTATATTGTTTTAATAAAGGTACATAAGTATCAATTTCAGAATTTGCATTTTGTTGTAAAAATCCTTCTCTGATACATTTGCAAATTTCCAAAATTAATTTTTTAGAATCTGATAATACATCTTGTCCAACAACTTTAGCAATTTCTTGTAATTCATTTTCTTCATTTAACAATTTGACAATTTTATTTCTATATACTAAAAAATCTTCTTCTGCATTTTTATCATACCAATTTTCTAAATTAGAAATATATTCACTATAACTAATCATCCAATTAATGGCAGGATAATGTCTAGAATATGCTAAATCTCTATCTAGTCCCCAAAATACATGGACAAATCTTCTTGTATTTTGCGTAACTGGTTCTGAAAAGTCTGAACCTTGTGGAGACACGGCACCAATAATAGTAACAGAACCATCTGTTCCATTATGGTTTAAGGTTCTACCAGCTCTTCCATAAAATTCAGAAAGTCTTGAAGGTAAATATGAAGGAAAGCCTTCTTCTGCTGGCATTTCCTCTAATCTACCAGAAATTTCTCTTAAAGCTTCAGCCCATCTAGATGTTGAGTCAGCCATAATTGCTACTTGATATCCCATATCTCTATAATATTCTGCAATGGTAATTCCTGTATAGATAGAGGCTTCTCTGGCAGCAACAGGCATATTGGAAGTATTAGCGATTAATATCGTTCTTTCCATTAAAGGCCTACCAGTTCTAGGGTCTGTTAGTTTAGGAAAATCTTCTAGTACTTGTGTCATTTCATTTCCTCTTTCACCACAACCAATATATACAATAATATCAGCATCACACCATTTTGCTAATTGATGTTGTAACATGGTTTTACCTGTTCCAAAACCACCAGGAATGGTTGCAGTACCACCTTTGGTAATAGGAAATATAGAGTCAATGACTCTTTGACCAGTAAGCAAAGGAATATTGGCTTGCAATCTTTGTTTATAAGGTCTTGGAGTTCTGACAGGCCATTTTTGAACCATGGTAAGTTCTAGAGTTTGCCCATCTGGAAATTGGACTTTTGCAATTGTGTCATTGATACAATAGTCTCCTTCAGGAGCGATTTCCAAGATTTTTGCACTTTGGTGATTTGGGTATAATATTTTATGTGTAATACTTTCCGTTTCTTTTACAGTACCAAGAATGAAATTATATTCTACAGTATCTTCGATAGATACTGTAGGAGTAAAATGCCATTTTTTTTGTTCATCTAATGAAGAAATTTGGACACCTTTTTTGATAAAAGGACCAGATATTTCTTCTAACATTTTCAAAGGTCTTTGTATACCATCATATACACTGCCAATCATTCCTGGTCCTAAACTTAAAGATAAAGGGGCGTTAGTGGTTATGACTTCTTCACCAATCTTCATTCCAGAAGTATCTTCATAACATTGAATTGTAGCACTTTTTCCATCTAATTTAATGACTTCACCTAATAATCTATGAACACCGATATACACCATATCATGCATTGCAAAACTTTCATCACCAGTTGCAATGATAACAGGTCCATTAATTTTCGTTATTTTCTTTGGTTCCATATAGTTTCTCCTTTAAATTTGTTAAAAATGTATTATCAATCAGCATATTTTCATTTTTTAATATAAGTCCACCAATATATGCATCTTCTATGATTTCAATATTTCCGTAATTTTTAAAATCTATTTTTTGAGCATCTCTATTTGTCAAGCAAATCGTTATATTTGAGCGATTCTCTAAATAAGACATTGTATTTTCAAGAATTTGTTCAAGAAGATGAATATACTCTTCTGTAGAAGTATAATCCTCTAATTTTCGAACACATTCTTTAAAAAGTTGTTGTTTTTCTTGTGCTTCTTCATCTAATAATTGTTTCTTGGCATTAAATTCTATATGAATTATTTTTTTATTATATTCTTTTTCTAATTGCATTTTTTCTTTTTCAAATTTAGTTTCAAGTTTTTGTTCGAAAATAGATAACTCTTTTTCTATTTTACTTTTTGCTTTTGTATCTAATTCAGCTTGCAAGTTTTTTTTATCATTTTCAGATATTTCTAAACAAGTATCTTGAAACTTTTTTAACTTTTCATCTATACTCAAAATGATACACTCCTCTTACTTTAATTTTAATAGTAATGGTAATTGTGATTGTTCTATTTTATCAAATTCTTCGGGTAATAAGTGATAGATGTCATTGTTAATGACTAATATACCTACATTTGTATCTTTATTTAAATCTTTTAAAAATTCTAAAAGTTCTGTTTTATCTTGAATAAAATTGGTTTCCATACCAGATAATCGAAAACCAACTTCTTCTTCTCTTTTATTAAATATTCCTACAATTTTCAATTAAGATCTTCCTTTATATTTTATTTAATATCATGATAGATATAATTAAACCATAGATGGCAATACCTTCTGCTAAACCTGCAAATATAATTGTTTTTCCTAATAAAGAAGGATTTTCGCTAATAGCACCAATGGCACTAGAAGCAACAACGGCAACAGCAATACCTGCACCAATACAAGCAAGACCTGTTGCTAATGCAGCTGCAAGTAATCCCATGTCATGGTTAGATAAACCTTCATTTTCCGTAGTTGTTGCTTGTTCAGAAGTGGTTTCTGCTTGCGCTTGAGCTTGTGTTTTGACTAGTGGTTTCTTCACCAACAATACTTTCTGATGAAGTATTAATAGTTGTATTTTCTAAAGAAGTTGTATTTGCATTACTAGTGTTTACACTAGCAGAAGAATTTGTAGTACTCACAGCATAAACAGAACCTGCACTTAAAACTCCAAAAATAATAGCAAATATTAAAATTACATTAAAAACTTTTTTTCTCATTTTTCATTTCTTCCTTTCGTATTTTTCTTTGAAATAAAGCATCTTCTATTTAAATAATATATTTTTTCAGTAAAATTGTAAGGATAACAATAACATTTTATTTTGATAAGGAAAATTTTTTCTATAGGCATAATCATTGGATTATTTTTCATTTTCAATTGGAATATATTCTTTTCCATCTCCAGAATAAAATCTACTAAATAATTCATAATATTCTAATCTTAATACTTGAATGGCAACAATTAAACCTTCAAGAACGATAACAATACCATTACCAATAATAGCAACTATTAAACTTCCAGTACTACCAAACATATTGGATAAAATATATACAGCCATACATAAACCAACATGATTGATGGCAAAAGCCGCTAGCCTAACAAATGAAATGGTATTGCTTGCCATACTTAAAAGCATTTCTATTAGTTCAAATATTTTTTCTACAATGGATACTTTTTCCTTTGCTTTCTTTTTATTTAAAAGATTTTCAATTTTTTCTTTAAATAAAATAAGAAGTAAAGGTATAATAATTAATACCAATGTAATTGTTAAGCTTAAAATCATTTTTCCATTTTGTAATAATCCTACGACTAGAATTAAGATAACACTATAAAAAATTAATCCAGCTAATCCATTTTTATCAAATAGAGCACGTGAAATATCTTTATTTTGAATACCATTTTTAATATTAAATATCATGGCAATTAAAATTAATATAGCTCCACTACCAATTCCAAAAACTAACATGTTTTGAATATTGTCCATTGGACTTGGTACGATTCCTTTGATAATATCTTCTTTTCCAAAGATACTACCATACAGGAATCCAAATAAAATTGCTGAAATTCCTGCGGCTGTAAATATAGGACCTAAAGATTTTTTCTTTTTAATTAAAATAAATCCAATTAGTGCGATAATAAAGCCTTGTCCTACATCTCCAAACATAAAACCAAACATTAAAAATGCAGTTATTGCAACAAATAGTGTTGGATCCATTTCTGTATAATTTGGTGTTCCATACATTTTTACAATGGATTCAAAAGGTTTTATAATTTTATTATTTTTCAATTTTGTTGGTGGTGTACTTGCTACTTCATCATGACTTTTAACAACATATTCTACTTGATGATTTTTTAATTTAGTTGTTAAAGCTTCTAAATTATGATAAGGAATCCAACCAACAATATAGAAAGAACCTTTATTATCATGTGCCATATATTTTTTTACTTTATTTATTTTTTCTAAAAGTTGTAACTGTAAATAAGTATGGATTAATTCTCTTCCGATGGTTTCTCTCAATTCAGAAAGTTTTATTTTTTGATTTTCTATTTGTGTTTGATTTTCTTTTATATATGTGTTTACTTGTGTAATTACTTCTGATGGCATTCCTTTAAAATCTTCTGGAAGCCAAATTCTTTTAAATTTCATTACTTTAAAATAGCTATCTACTTTTTCAGACAGAGCTTTAGGTGTAAAATATACTACCCAAACTTCATCTTCGGTTTTATCCAATTCTAATAAAATGGCATCTATATGTTCTAATTCTTTACAAAGTTCATCATAATTTTCTAAAGAAAACACACCAAATCGAAACGACATGTATCTTAAATTGTATAAATTTTCTAATGTTTCTGGAAAATTCTTAAGATGTTCAATCGGAACAATACTCGTATTTAATTCTTCTATTTCTTTTTCCTTTTCTGCAATTTCTTGATATACATTGTTTATTTTTGATTCAGAAGTTTCTATAAATTGCTTGAGTGCATCAAAATTTTGTGTTAATTCAACTGACTTTTCCTCATAATGTATATCCAATTTCTTTAGTAAATTTTCGGCTTTTTTGATATATTCTTTTATACGAGAATCATATGAAAAATATGTAAGTTTCCAACCTTTTTCTAAAACTTTTAAAGCATTTTCTGGTTGAAAGCCAGAACCGATTAAATCATTGGCGATAATAAAATCTAAATTTTCTTCTTTACCAGTCATGCTTAAAAATTTCATTCTTTCTATAGCCAAAATTTTCACCCCTTTTGTTTATATAATAATTTTACTTTCGATACTTAGCTTAGACATTTTATATCTAATGCCTTCTATAATGGTTACAATATTTTCTTTTTCTGTTTCTAATATTTTAAAATAGCTAATAATCATGCTTAAATCTAATAGTTCATTTCTAAATGCTTTTTTACTTTTTTGATATACATATTTTTTAATATCACTTTCAATATGTGTACCAATCATATTTTGATAAATAGTACCAGCTAAAGCTTGATTTAAATCCTCTCGGGTGTTCGCATTTTCAATTTTTTGAATGGTATTTAAATCGATTTTGTAAAAATGAGGAATTAATATATCTTGATTGACAATTCCATAATATTTTTTACATCGATATGTCCAAAGGATATTTAATAAGTCAATTCTTATATTTAATAATGTTTCTATTTTTTTATTTTTCCCTTTTACTGTTTTGAATAAGTTTTCAAAATAATATTTATCTAATGTATTTTCTCTTTCAAAATCTGTGTGACTATTTTCAAAAATTGATTTTATATTTTTATCAGGAATTTTATCAATAAAATCTTCTTTACTAGTGGCTGTATATAGAACTTTTAAATCTGTAAATATATGTTCAATCCAATCATTACTTTGTATCGTTTTTACTTTTGGACTATCTATGTTTTCGTATAGCTTTTTGATAGTTTCTATTTTGTATTTTATAATATATTGTGTAAATATTTCTTTGTTTGCACCATGCAAATACTTAAGAATTTTTTGAATATCATATATTAAAAGTGTATCTAATGCTGTTTCTAATTCCATTCTTTTTGCATTATCAGATAAATTATCTAACTCAGGTAATTTAGATTTTAGAAGGATAATCGCATCAGTTAAATTATTTTGTTTTATTAGATCTTCTAAATCCTCTTTTTTCAATTTTTGTGCATACATTGCTTTTAATTTTGCATTTAAACCAGGATTATTCATTGTTCTCATTATTTGAAACCACCTCTTTTAATATATGATTTATTATTTGATTTACATTTTCTTCTTTCATGGCTTCAAATGTATTTCTTTTATGGTTTAATTTTTCTAAAGTTTCTGATTCTACTTCTTTTTCTTTTTTGGCAAAAGAATCTTCAAGATTTTGTTGAAATTGTAATATATTTTTTTTATATTGTGCCTCAAGAGCAACCTCTTTAGCTGTAATTTCTTGCTTTATATATGTTTCTACTTCTTTATTTTTTTCTTCAATTTCTGCTACATTTTTTTTAGCAAGCTCATCAATTTGTAATATATGATCAATGAGTTTTTTATCCATTTAATTCACCTCTTATATATTGAATGAATTTTTATTTTCATCTATATTTTATTTTTTCAGATGATAGTTGTCAATAAAATACACATAAAAATCACATATGATTTGATACTATTTAGATTTATAACGAGTATACCCAATTTCAGCATAATTATTTCTTAAAAAAGCTGATATATAAATATTTTTTTAATTCTCGGTTACCCTACATTACGTTTAACAAATTCTAAAAATAAAACCGTAACAATACCCGGAAACAGGACCCTTTACGGTTTTATTTTAAGACTTTGTAAAACTATTTCGGTCACATTCGAATTTAAAAAAATATTTATATATCAGCTTTTTTAAGCTAAATCACTATAAGTAAAAGCATTAACTAATTAAATATCTAATTATGTTCACAGAGCAAAGAACCCAATATAATAACTTGATAGAAATCATATATAAAATTTATCAAGTTCATTCAAAATAAAAAAGTGATATGATATAATATGAAAAGAAAACATAGTGGAAAAGTTGAAAAATAATTACGATTTTGGTGTTGCTAAGCTTCATGATTTATGTTTTAGGAAGGAATGTGAGTTACAATGGAATTTATCAAACAACATAAAAAAGCAATATTAATTATTCTTTGCATATTGATATTAATAGCTGTTATGATATGTAGCTATATAGGTTATTATTTTTATCAACAAAGTAAAATTGATATCAAATCAGAAAGAACATTTTATATAGAAACAGAAGAACAAGATTTATCTAAAATTGCAACTGACTGGATCAATCAATATGTTGGACAATATATGCAAAAATATGTACCCAGATTAAAAAAAGTAAAAAGTATAGAAATTAAAAATGTAGAGATTTTAAATCAAGAAAATCAATATGTGCAAATAGATTTTGATTTAAAAATAGCTAAAAAAGAAAGTGACTATTTTCTAGAAAATGAATGGGGAATATATGAAGAAAATCATATACTTTCTTGCCAATGGGTTTTGAAATTTTTATTAAGAGAAGAAAATCAAATTTCTAAATATTTTGTAACTGCTAGAATGAAACCAGTAGAATATCAAATACAGCAGTACAAAGAAAGTGGACAAGCAGAAGCAGAACAACAACAATTTCAATTTGAAAATAAAAAATACTATGAGGATAAAGAGAAACAATGTACTTATAAGATAGAAAATGAAAAAATATATGTAACCTATGATAATAGCAATACTTGGAAAGAAGTAGAAACGAATGGAATAGATTTTAGAGATAGTTCTAAAAAATACAAATTAACAGATAATTTATATACAATCTCTGAAGAAGTGACAGCTATTATGAATATGGATAATCAAATGATATATTCAAAAGATAAAGGAAAAACTTGGGAACTAAAAGAATATAAGGGTGAAGGAAATCCTATGTATCTACAATTTTTGAATGCAAACACAGGATATTTAGTGGAAGTTGTAGATGCTGCACTAGGAGGAGAAAGATTTATAGAAATATTAAAAACACAAGATGGGGGAGAGACCTGGACGAGTGTAGGAAATGGACCTAATGAGAATGGTTCTATCAGAGATGGCGCACTGTTTAAAATGTTTGATGAAAATGTAGGATTTTTGGTAAATCCTGTATCAGCAGGAGAAAAAGCTATTTTATATAAAACAACAGATGGAATGAAAACATTTTCAGAAGTACAAATACCAGCACAAACTTTAGAAGACACAACACTTAATTTAAATTGGCAGGATGTTTATGATACACCAGAAATGCCATATATCAATGAAAATAATGAATTGATTTTAGTTGTTGGACAAGGTAGTGATGGGGATTATAATGGAGGAACGAAAGCAGCTTATAAGTCAAATGATATGGGAGATACATGGACTTTTATAGAAGAATATATTCCTGAACCAGAGGAATGGGAAGGATAAGTAAAAAAAGATATATTTATCATAATAATAAAAAAGGCATAAGCCCGAAAGACTGTTTTACCAGTTTTTTCGAGCTTATGCCTTTTGGGGCGCTTTAGTCACCATCACCATCATATGCAGACATTTGGATGCACAAGGCACCCACTTCATCTTCACCAACCGTTATGCTGTATCCCAGATTATCTGAGAATAAAGCATTGATGATGTCATACATCGAGTATTCTTCAAGCGCCGTAGCAATGCCCCATTTATATGGAGCACCCCCACAAATTCTGTATTCAATCTTGTCAGTATAGGGGTTTTTAACCAGATAAATAATCTGGTTAGTTCCGATAGAGGTTGTGGAGATTTTTCTCAATTCGTCTAAGATCTCCCGATTAGCTTCCTGAAGTGATTTTTCCATAATGCTTCCTCCTTTTTTAATAACCCATTTGGGTGTTAGTAGTGTCTATTTTTATTATACTCTATTTTATGTAAAATGTCAATTTTGGGGGCGGCTCTAAGAAGCTAATTGTTAGTATTTCCTTTATTATCTAATAAATAAATAGCCATACAAGTAATACCGATTCCTAACATAATGATAGATGATTTTATATCGATTTGATTTAATATATTTAATACCACAACAGCAATTCCCATAGCTAAAGCAATAGCTTTAAAAATTAAATTTATTAAATCTTTCATTTTTGTATTGGAATCTTCTTTCTTTTTAGCTTTCAATAATTCTTCAACAGATACATCTAATATATCTGCTAATTTTGAAATGGTGTTAATATCTGGGCAAGATAAATCTCGTTCCCATTTTGAAACAGCCTTATCCGTAACATTCATTTTTTCAGCTAATTCATTTTGTGTCATACCTTTTTGTTTTCTTAAAGAAGCAATTGTTTCTCCTATACTTTTCATAATCAATCACTTTCCTTTCTTAATGGATAAGTTAAGTTGGAAAAATTGCAAAAACATAATGATTTTTCCACCTAACAATATTTGTGTTTTCATATAATTCAATGTTACTATGTCTCATAAAAAAAGTAAACCAATAATCAGTTTAGTTTTCTCGACTATTAGTTTACTTGTAGTAGAATCAATATTCCTCAATATAAATTGCCTTTGCAAGATAAGGAGTAATCTCATTCATATCATACCAACCAGAACTTTTACTATCATTCTCTAAACCATTCGGATTAGAAACATAAACCATTCCCTTTCCATCAGTAGCAAGAAGAGCCATATAATGAGAAGCAGTCGTCCATCGGTTATTATGTGCTTGGTTCCAAACACAAACAATAATTGGTCTATTGGTAAGTAAATGTTCTTCAATGGATGTATTAGATAAATGGTCAGAATCATAGTAAAAACCAGAATTTTTAATTCCAAAGGTAGAAGCTAATTCACTTGGAAATTGTTCATAATCCATAACAGGATAATATTTTTGTCGTAAATCTTCAGGAGTGTAATTTTTGTTATAACCACTTAAAATAATAGACATAACGGTTATACCACATCCATTTTGAGCCATGGTATCTCCCCAATAGGTATTATTGCTCCAAGAGGCATCTCCATTTTGTTTATATTCCACATAAGTTTTTTGATGATTTTTTTCTGTTGTAAAAGTAGTAAAATAGCCATCTTTATGTTTTACTTTTTCTTGGCCGATTCCAGCATAATTACGATTGGTATCTTGTTTGATAACATCATATTCGGAATTGTTTTTTAAAGAAGAAATAAAATTCGTACTTTCAACAGAAATATCTTGAGAATTTATGTATAAATAAAAAATGACACATAATAGGAGTAAAGATAGAAATAATCTTTTCTTATTTAGTTTTTTGTGTAATCTTTTTTTCATTTCATATCCCTCTTTCCATAAAGATGTTTTGTTTTCATATAGATTTTATAAAATAAATACAAAAAGAACTTTAAGAAAGGATTAACAAATTCTTAACATTTTCTTACATTTGTAAAAAACGAATAAAAATAGGGAATTTATATGGTATAATGCGATAAAGAGAAAAAACAAAATTTTATTGCCAAAATTATAATTTTTTTCATATAATTTGAACCTTGAGAAAGGAATTGTAGAAATGAATATTTTAGTATTAGACGATGAGAAAGAAATTGCAGATTTAGTAGAATTGTATCTGCAAAATGAAAATTATCAGATATATAAATTTTATAAATCAGAAGAGGCAATCAATTGTATTGATACAAAGAAAATAGATGTTGCTATTTTAGATGTGATGATTGAAGGAAAAGATGGATTTGAAATTTGTAGATATATTCGTGAAAAAGGACTTAAATTTCCTGTCATTATGCTAACGGCTAAAATAGAGGACAATGATAAGATAAAAGGATTAACTATTCGGAGCAGATGACTATATTACCAAACCCTTCAATCCGTTAGAGTTGGTGGCAAGAGTAAAATCAGCATTAAGAAGATATACATTATATAATGGAGAACATACATCAAATAATATAATCGAAATTAATGGTTTAGTGATAGATAAAGATAAACACAAATGCTCACTATATGAAAAAGAAATCGATTTCACACCAATGGAATTTGAAATATTGCTATACTTAGCAGAAAACAGAGGAAAAGTGATTCCTTCAGAAGAGTTATTTGAAAAGGTATGGAAAGAAAAATATTTAGACAGTAATAATACAGTTATGGTGCATATTAGAAGGATAAGAGAAAAATTAAATGAAGATACCAAACATCCAAAATTTATAAAAACAGTATGGGGAGTGGGATATAAAATTGAAAATGAATGATTTAACCAAAAGGAAAATTAGATTAAGCATGTCTTTAATAGCCAACATCATGGTAGCAATGATTATTTCCTTAATTGTATATTTTATTATGGCTATGTTTTTTGAGGGAATTATATCAGATATTGTAGCAAATTTGAACTATGATATATATTCATGGATTGTATATAATAGAGAAATTGTTGTATATGTGTATATTGGAATTGTTTTAGCAGTGATTATTTATCGATTTATGTCAAAATACGTAAATGGTACGCAAGAAGTATATAATGCATTAGACTTGATATTAAAAGAAGATAATGAAACCATTAAATTACCAACTGAAATGAGCCAATTTTCAGATAAAATCAATGAAATTAAATATGATTACATATTAAGCAAAAAAAATGAAAGAGAAGCAGAACAAAAGAAAAATGATTTAATTGTATATATGGCAAATGATTTGAAAACACCATTAACTTCCATTATTGGATATTTAACATTGTTAAAAGATGAAAAACAAATATCAAAAGAATTGCAAGAAAAGTATATTAAAATTGCATTAGATAAAGCCTTAAGAGTAGAAGATTTAACCAATCAATTTTTTGATATTACAAGATATAATTTACAAAATATGCCGATTAATAAACAAGAAATGAATTTAGTCTATCTATTAAAACAAGTGATCGATGAATGTTATCCAATGCTTGAAAAAAGAAACCTAAAATGCCATCTAGAATCTGTTAATAAAGTGATGTATGTGGGGGATGGAGATAAACTAGCAAGGGCCTTTGATAATTTACTAAAAAATGCTATTAATTATAGTTACGAAAATACCACAATAGAAATACAGTTAGAGGAAAACGAAGGAAAAATA
>CAWVJG010000017.1:0-3992 GCA_963929465.1 Bacillota bacterium | reverse complement strand
ATATAAAAGAAGATTAACAGTTAGAGAAGCAGCAAGACTTCAAAGTTTTCCAGATTCTTTTATACCTAATCAAAATGATCAACAAGCATATAAACAATTTGGTAATGCAGTAAATGTTGATGTGATTAAAATGATGACTGAAAAATTATTTAACGAAACACAGTAAAATGTGTTTTTATTCTAAATATTTTTGTAATATTTTAAAAATATTGCAAAAAATATTGACAATAATTAAAAAATATGTATAATATGTGTCAGAAAGAGGGGATATTATGTCAGAAAAAAAGGATAAATTTAAAGAATTAGCAGAAAAAAGAGTTAATAATGCGATGAAAAATATTCAATTAATAGGAAATCTATCTAATACTAGAGTTTATGAATATGACGTAGAAGATGTGAAAAAAATATTTAAGACTTTAAGAGAACAAATAAATTTGGCCGAGTCTAAATTCAGGTCAAAAGATTCAAGTAGAAATTTTAAATTATAAAAAGGGGTGAATTCAAATGTTAAAAAAAGTATTAAATGCTACAACTGTAAAAAATGTTAAAGAATTAGTTTCTTTAATAGAAGAAAAATATGATATTGAGTGGTTGCCAATTGGCGGCAAGACATCTAATCATTCAACATTTCAGATGTTACAGGACGGAGAATATGGAATAATCGAAAGATTAACTAATGGTATAGATGCGGTTCTTGAAAAAGAATATTTTTTAAATCCAGATGAAACTTTAAGAAGTCCAAGAAAATCTGCAGAAAAATATTTTAATATTACTAATGGGGATTTATCTAAATATTCTATTAAAGATATTGATAGTATTAATAAAAATTTAGTTGAATTAAGAATTTTCGAATCTGGTAAAACAAATAGACCAACAATTGAAGTGAGAGATAAAGGAATTGGGCTAAATGCCAATGAATTTTCTACCACAATATTAAGTTTACAAGGAGGAAATAAATTAGATAAATTTTATTTAGCTGGTACATTTGGTCAAGGTGGTTCTACTGCAAATATTTTTTCTGAACATACAATATACATTTCAAAAGCAATACCAGAAAAAAGTTTTGAAAATAAAGTGACATTTACAATAACACGTGAATTCGATGATCCAGAGCATATTAAAACTCCTATACATCAGTATATGGTTGATAAAAGAACTGGATTCCCAATTAGTATAGTTGATGATGAAAATTTATTTGAACCTGGTACAGCAGTTAGGCACATTGAAATGAATGTAGGAATTTATGGTAAGTCTTCTGCTATAGCCCCTGGTTCTAACAGTCTATTATTCTTTGTTAATAATACATTATTTAATCCTATTTTACCAATAAAAATTGTTGAAAATAGGGAAAGTGTTGCAAGAACAAATATTGAAAGAAATAATAATTCAAGATTTTTGCTTGGATTTCATAGTAGTTTAAATTCTACTGATAAAATTGTTGCTTCTAATACGATTACTTGTAAATATATTTATGGTGGGGAATTCAAAGTTAATTATTGGATTGTTGACAAAATTGAAGATTATAAAAATTTCAATAATAAAAATACACCATTATTATTTACAATAAATGGACAAGTTCAGGGAACTCAGGGAAATAAAATATTATCAGTAGTTGGAAGACCTTATTTAATGGATCATTTAATTGTTAATGTTGATTGTGATGGCATTCAAGATTGTTGGAAGGCTAGGTTATTTACTTCTGATAGAGTTCGTTTTGCACATAATGATCAAAGTGAGGCGTTAAAGGCTCAAGTGAGGGATATACTTGAAGGTGATAATGTATTAAATGAATATAATAAAATATTTCATGATAGATTGTTAAGAGAAGCATCTGATAATATGAGTGAAGAATTAAATAAAAAGATTGAAAATAAATTAGATATATATTTATCAAGCGGTGGTATTGGAAATTTATCAAACAAACCAAGAAGAATAAAACCGGATGTTCCTTACGTTTCAGATGCTAATGCAGATTTTCCAACTTTTATTGAAATAACTAATCAAAACCCGTGTGAAGTTGAAATTGGAAAAAATTTATCTTTAAATTATCAGTCAGATGTTGATCATAATAAGTATGATTTACAATCTAATTTAAGATTTATTGCTAGTGATGAAGATAAAATTTCTGATGTTATTTCGCGAGATTTTTATCGTAATGGACATGGTTTGTATATGTTTAAATTTAGTACTGATACGAAAATTGGAGATCAGATACATTTAAAAATATATTTAAACGGTTATGAAAATGATGAAAAATTATCTGATACACTTTTAATTAAAATTGTTGATAAGAAACCTGAAAATCCAAATTCTGAAGGTGAGTCAGATAGAAAAGCAAGCCCTAAAATAAATACAATTTGTCTTACAAAAGGGGATTCTTCATATTTGGAAATTTTTGGTGATAATGAGACAAGAGTTATTGACTTAAAAGATAATGGCGATTCGATTGATGTTTATATTAATATGGAAATTAAAGTGTTAAATAAACTAATTGAAAATATTAATAATAAAGATGAAGATAGAGAAAAAATTAAAATATTAAAAGATGAATATACTAAGCAATTAGCCTTTTATAGATTATTATTACATTATGAACAGAAGAAGCAAACTGAGGAAGTTGATGAAGAAAAACTTAATGATGAATGTAAACGTGTTGCTGTATTAATAGTAGGTATGATTAATGATAATTTAAATATTTATATAAAAGAAATAGGTGGTATTTATGAGCCTTCAAGAATTAGTGAATAATTTTGGGAAAGAGAAAGAATTTAATGATATTGAAAAAAAAGAAACTAAAAAATTAAGTGAAATTTTTGATAATAGATTTAATATTTTAAAAAACTATTTATTTGAAAAAGGAATTTATACTTCTGGTCATTTGAAAAGTTTAAATTCAAACGAATATGCCAAGTTAAAAAGTGATATTCCTAAGTTACCTAGTGTAGGAGATGAAAAAAGTAGATTATTTCTTGATAAGTTAGATGAAATTAGAAATACTAAATATTTTGATAACAATAAATTTACAATTAATTATGGCTGTATTGGGGATGTTAATAAATGGCATATTGAGGTTAATCATTTGAAATTAGATGAAAATGAATTTATTGATATTAGGAAGATTGGTCCTGATGGTAATAGAGCAAAAGGAATTTATTTAAAATTGGAAGAAGCACAACAATTAATGCTAATATTGAAACGATGTTTTGAGGAACAAGATTCAGTACATGAGAATTTATTAAGTAAAATTTTTAATAAAAATAAAGAAGAAAAAATTACTAATGAAATGGTACATGCTTCATATGAATATGGTAAAAAGGTTATTAATAACGAATTAAGTATTGAGGAAGCAGTGAACTTTTTAAATTTAGAATTTTTTATGAATAAATCAAGTGCTAGAATGTATATAAATAGTTTGTGTTCAATGGTTAACGGTGTTGTATATACAAGAAAAACAAGTATATATGCTGTAGAATATTATTTAAATAATATTAAAAAGGATTTTGGAATTGATGCATATAATTTAGCCATATTATCAGTTAAAAAGCATATACACTGGAATCGCAAATTTAAACCTAATGATTTAAAAGGATTGGAAAATTTATTGAATAAATTGAATTAAAAAACAAAAAAGGATTTATTTTACTTAAAAGGTAATTAAATTTGAGTGGTTCTTATCCAAGTTAGTTGAAAGTATAAATAGCATTCGGTTTAATAATGTTAAGATAAAAAGAGGTGCAAATTAAATTTTTATCTAAATGATTCACCAAGTTTTTTAACATTGGATTTTTTATTGAATAAATTTTTTAAAATATTAAGATGTTTTTTAGTATTCAAATATTGTTACTTATAATATTAGATTTAGATATTATTTCATTGACAGACTAATTATTTAAAGTTTTCACATATAATTAGTGATGTTTTTACCCTAATATTTGTTTTAATTTAGTATTTTATTATAAGTTAAATATTGTTGTTAACCTTATTTAAATTTT
>CAWVJG010000016.1:0-4249 GCA_963929465.1 Bacillota bacterium | reverse complement strand
AAATTGTACTCAAAAAGTTAGAACAGGAACATCAGATTCTAATGGAAATATTTATTTTAAAAGATTAGCACCTGGAACTTACTATGTCAAAGAAACAAAAGTGCCAGAAGGATATTTATTAGATAATACAGTTCAAAAAGTAGAAGTTAAAGTTAATGAAACAACAGAAATATCTTTTAAAAATTATGAGCCAACAGGAGAACTTAAACTAATTAAAACAGATCGAGAAACGGGTAGAGAAAATAGAATTGATGGAACAAGTCATCATGGGGATGCTACATTAGATGGAACAGAATATACATTATATGCAAAAGAAGATATATATAATGTAGCGAAAACAGTCAAATATTTTTCAAAAGATGAAGAAATTGCAACTTTTAAATTTAATAGCAATGGAATACCAACAATAAATATAACAACAAAAAGTGAAACAGCAAAACTAACAATAGATCAAGAAATGTTAAAAGGATTGCCAATGGGAAATTACTATGCTAAAGAAACAAATGTAACAGAAGGGTATTTACAAGATGAAGAAGTACATTCAATAACCTTCAAATATAAAGATATGAATACAAAAGTAATTAAATTGGAAGATACTTTTACAAATTTAGTTAAGAAAGCAAAGTTTGAAGTTATAAAAATTTCTTCAATAGAAAATACAACAGCACCAGTTATTGAAGGAGCAGAATTTACTGCAATACTTACAAAATATGTTGACTATTATGGAAGTTTTGATGAGGCATTAAAACATTTAGATGAGTTCGCCGAAGATGAATATTCTGTATTTAAAACAGATAAAAACGGACATGGTATTTCAGGATTACTAGCTTATGGAAAATATACAGTAAATGAAACATATTGTCCAAGTGATAGAATAAATCCAGTTCAAGAGTTTTATATAGATATAAACAAAAATAGTGATGGTGTTATAAAAGAAGTAGTAGAAAATGATACACCTTTTCAAAGTTATATAAAATTAATAAAAAAGGATAAGAAAACAGAAAAAATAGTTACTTTTTCAAATACAACCTTTTCATTATACAAGCTAAATGAAGAAACAAATGAATGGGAAAAAGTTAGTTGCAAAATAGGAAAAGAAAGTTTTGATAAATGGACAACAGATGAAAATGGTGTTGCTTATACAGAAACAAAATTAGATGCAGGAACATATAAAGTAGCTGAAATTGTAGTTCCAGATGGATTTTTACAATTAGAAGAAGAATGTACTTTTGAAATAAATAGAAGTAATGAAACATTAGAGTATGACAAAGATTATGATGCATATATAACAGTAAATGTAAAAAATGAACAACCAACAGGAACTTTAATATTAGACAAGTCTGTTGCTGTAAGAGAAGATATAGATACATCACTAATAAATAATATTGAGGATTTGTCAGGAATTGAATTTAAACTAATTGCTAAAGAAAATATTATAGATATGGCAGATGGAAGCATAATCTATGAAAAAGGCAAAGAAGTAAAAAGATTTAATTTAGACAAAAATGGGAATTATACTTTAAGCAATTTACCATTAGGAGAATACCAATTACAAGAAACTAAAACATTAGATGGGTTAGTATTAAATGAAACTATTTATGATGTAGTATTTACTCAAAAAGATTTAATTACAAAAGTATATGAAGAAAAGAAAGAAATTTCAAATGATACAACAGTATTTGAATTTTCAAAAACAGATATTACTGGAGATAAAGAATTAGAAGGAGCAAAATTACAAGTTATTGATAAAGAAGGAAATATCATTGATGAATGGATATCAGGAAAAAAGACACATAAAATTGAAGGCTTAAAAGTAGGAGAAACATATATTTTAAGAGAACAAATTGCTCCAAAAGATTTTGTGAAAGCAACAGATATAGAATTTAAAGTAGAAAACACAAATAAAGTACAGAAAGTAACGATGATTGACAAAATCGTTGAAATGAGCAAAGTTGATATTGGTGGAAATGAAATAGAAGGTGCAAAAATGCAAGTTTTAGATCATGAAGGCAATATAGTTGATGAATGGGTGTCAGGAAAAGAACCGCATAAAATCAAAAACTTGGAAGAAGGAAAATCTTATATTTTACATGAAGAAGTTTCAGTAGGGTATTATGTTAAAGCAACAGATGTCGAATTTGAAGTAACTTATGATAAACAAACACAACACTTGGAGTTAATTGATAAAATTGTAGATGTTACAAAAATTGATATGGTAAATGGAGAAGAAGTTGAAGGAGCAGAATTAGTAGTAACAGATGAAAACGGTAACGAAATAGATAAATGGACTTCAACTAAAGAACCACATCATGTTGTTGGTTTAGAAGAAGGTAAAAAATATGTATTAACTGAAATAACAGCACCATATCGGATTTGAAGTTGCTGAAAGTATTGAATTTACAGTAACTACTGATAAAGCCACGCAGCTAATCGAGATGAAAGATATGCCAATACTAAAATCAGTTCAAGTTGAAAAAATCGACAAAGATACTGGAGAACATATCAAGTCAAATAAATTTAGATTTGGAATTTATGAAGATGTAGAATGTACTAAATTAATCAAAGAAGTTGGAGCAAATGAGTATGAAGGAACAGCATTATTTGAAGATCTTAGATTTGGTACATATTACATTAAAGAAACTAAAGCACCTTTAGGATATAAACTTTCAGATCAGGTAGTTAAAATAGAAATTAATGATGAAGGTGTATTTGCAGATGGCGTTTCACTTGAAGAAAATAATGGAGTATATAGTTTTGAATACTATAATTCTTTATTGCCAATTATTCAAACTGGAAATGAAATGAATTATACTTTATTACTTCTAATTGCTGGAATTGCAATAACAGGAATCATAGGTGGAATTATATTACTAAAAAAGAAAAATAATAAATAGAATTTGAGTGGATAAAACCACTCTTTTTCTAATTAAGAGGAGGAATTTTGGTACACGCAAATATTATAAATGATAACAATGAACTACACGAGATTTTAGTTAGTAAAGCTAAAGAAAATACATACTATTTAATGTATGATGATATATTTTTTGAAAAAATTAAGAAGAGAGAAAATATAAGTAGAGAATTTTATACAATTTCAAGAAGAATAACAAATTCTAAAAATCTTATAAAACATATATCTTTTAAACTAAAAGATAATTATACAATTAAAGAAATATATGAGTTAGTAGAGTTATTAAGAAGAAAAACAATAATTTTACTAACTTTATTTAATGAAAAAGAAAATGAATGTAATTTATTATTTATTAGCAATGAGAATGATTTAGAAATAGAACATTATATTAATGATTTCATTGAAATAGAGGAGATATAAATGAGTAGTCAAATTTCAAAATATAAAGATGCTTATTTTTATTCACATATAAAAAGTTTAATAAAAGAATATGCAATAAAGCATAATGATAGAGTTTTAATAAAATATATAAATTCCAATAAATTATCTAGTGATGAAATTTTAAGTAATTTGGATAATGAAAAATTTTTAAATAAGGATAAATTAGAAATTGATATTGTATGTTTTATTAAAGAATATCTAATAAAATCAAAAAATTATATAGATTTTAGAAATGATAAAATATTTATTTTAGATAGTTTATTAAACAATTGTAAAGGATATGATGAAAAAGGAAATATTGTTGATATTAAACTAAATCTTGAGCAAAAAGAAAAAGTAATAAAGCAATATAATGAAAGTTTTGACAATGAAGTAAAAAAATATATTGAA
This sequence comes from Bacillota bacterium, assembly GCA_963929465.1. Classification (GTDB taxonomy): domain Bacteria; phylum Bacillota; class Clostridia; order TANB77; family CAG-508; genus CAG-269. The sequence goes on along the minus strand of CAWVJG010000016.1, from coordinate 507 downwards.
AATAATACAGATGAATTTGAAGAAATTTTTATTGCAAATAATCATTTGCAATTTGAAAAATTATTTCCCAAAACCTATGTAGAAACCTTAAAAGAACAGTCTATTGCAAGATTTAGAAATGATGGTGTAATGGAAGCTATTAGATATGGTTTAGCATACACAGAGGAATTAAAATCTGCTATGAGTAGGCAATATGTGAATAATAATAAATTTAAAACATTGCTAGTATTTAATAATAATAAAAACATTTTAGAATTAACAAAGGAAAATTTAAAAGAAGAAACAAAAGAATTAGAAAAAGAGAAAACAAAGGTTATTGAAACAATTGAAAAGCAAGAAACAAAAGAAAAAAATAATACATCTATTTTTATTACATTATCAGGCAATGAAAAAGAAACATATAAAGGAATTTATTTGCCGATTTCAGATGAAAATGTTTTATATATTCCAAAACAGTTGTATAAAAGAAATAATGAAAGACTTGAAATAGTAGATCACAATGGAAAT
>CAWVJG010000015.1:0-6638 GCA_963929465.1 Bacillota bacterium | reverse complement strand
ATTAGTGAAATGACAAAAACAAAAAATAATCAAGAATTTATTGAAAAAATGGATGCTTATTTGCGAAGATTTAAGTAAAAAAATTAAATAAAGGGGATTATATGAGAAAACTAAAATTATGCAAAATTGGTTGTAATATTTTAAAAATCTCACTCGTAATATCAATTGTACTAATACTATATACTATAATAAAAGTTTCTAGTTTAATCCAATTACAAACCTCGGTTCAAACATATATCTTATTTAGTGTAAAAATTCTATTTTTTGCTTTTATAGATTTATTTTTATTATTGATAGGATTAATAATGGTATATACAACTTCAATACAATTAGGAATAAAATGGAGAATACTTGGAGTTGTTTTTTGCTTCATACCTATTATTAATACATGTATATTACTAAAAATACTTTTTATAGTATCTAAAGAAATTCGTTTTGAAACAAACAAAATGAAATTAAATAACACTAGAAAAGAACAGCAAATATGTAAAACGAAATATCCTATTCTTTTAGTACATGGCGTGTTTTTTAGAGATTATAAATATTTTAATTATTGGGGAAGAATCCCTAAAGAACTAGAAGAAAATGGTGCGACTATATACTATGGTAACCATAGTAGTGCTTTGTCTGTTGAAGACAGTGCAAAAGAATTAATAAAAAGAATAGAAGAAATTATAAAAGAAAGTGGATGTGAAAAAGTAAATATTATAGCACATTCAAAAGGTGGGTTAGATGCTAGAATGGCTATCATTAATCCTAAAATAGCTAACTCTGTTGCTTCATTAACAACAATTAATACGCCTCATAGAGGATGTGAATTTGCAGATTATTTATTAACTAAAATACCAGAGAAACAAAAAGATACAATTGCTACTATATATAATAATTCGGCTCAAAAACTAGGAGATTCAAAATCAGATTTCTTAAGTGCTGTAAATGATTTAACTTATAAAAAGTGTAAACAAAGAAATAGTATACTATTTGATAATCCCAATATTTTTTATCAATCAGTAGGATCAAAACTAAATAAAAGTGCATCTGGACAGTTTCCATTAAATTTCACCCATAAATTAGTTAAGTATTTTGATGGAGAAAATGATGGATTAGTTGGAGAAAAATCTTTTGCTTGGGGAGAAAAATATACATATTTAACAACTAAAGGAAAACGAGGAATATCTCATGGAGATGTAATAGATTTAAATAGAGAAAATTTCAAAGGATTTGATGTGCGAGAATTTTATGTTCAACTAGTATCTGACTTGAGAGAAAGGGGATTATAATGAAAAAATATTTACAAGTTATTCCTATAATCATATATCCATATCTTTTAATACCTGTATTATTTATAGCAATTTTAATAGATTCTAAAATTAAAGTATTTAATTATATAATAAATTTATATTTTATAATCATAGTAATATATACAATTATTTTATTAATTTCTAAATTAAAAGAAATGACTGCAAAAGAAATGGTAAAAGTCAACTTTATAATAAAGATGTGTCAAATGCCTTGGTTCATATTTTCATTTGTATTAGAATTTATTGGAATTATTATGGGTATATTTGGTGTATTTATAACTGTTATATTTACCTTTATGAATATTTCTGTAAGAATAATTGCTGGAATATATTCGGTTGGTTGTATTATCAAATTAAAACAAGAAAAAGTCATTGGTATTCCAAAAACTATATTTTATAGTATAAGTTCATTTGTATTAATTATTGACTTTATAATTTCTATTTTAATGAAATTTGATGTCAAGGGAAAAGAGAAGGAAGAAGAGATAAATATAACTAATATAGAGTAAAATTAATTTAAAAATAAAAAATATGTCCCATTAAGGGACATACCAAAAGAAAAACGTTCCTGCAAAAAGCAGTTCAAAGAAGGTGGCACCTAAAACGGCACATGCCTGTTTCTTTATAAGTTTTTCTTTTTTTTTCTCATCTGTTATTTTAATCCTCTGTACTTCGAGGTCTTTTACTAAATTATCAAAATAGCAGATGAAATATCCTGTGGGCAATAAACTGCCAATAATCAGGATATTTGTTATAATCCGTGTTAACATAGAATTAATTCCTCCTTACACGGTGTCTCCACATAAAAATGTGGGCTAGGGTCCAGAAAAACCAGACCTGATTGAAAATTCCATATAATTATTATACTACAAATTAGCAAAATAGTCAAAAATTAAAATAATTGTTATATAAATTAAAAGGGAGAAGTAGATGTATCTTAATTATTATATATATCAAACATTGCACAAAACCAAAGTTTTGCGCAATAAGAGATAGGAGAAAAATATAAAACAGCCATAAACATCTACTTCTACTAATTCAAGGCTTTTAGCTGTTCTATACATACTAATATTCATTTATATATCTTTATTTTCTTATTTTTATTTTACTTATATAATTTCATTACTATAATTATTTTACTTATTATATTTTTAAATTTATATCTATAATTTTTTCTTATTACATATTTTTTTATTTTTATATATTAAATTGTATGAAAATTTTTCAAAAATCTCCAAAGTGCCTATTTCTCTATATTTGCCCTATTTTACGGACAACAAACTATATGCCTAAAAAATAAAAACGGCTTAAAATCGATTCTCGTGCGTCGCTTTTTTGACACTTTTTAGGCTTTTTTTCATATATCTTATATAACTGTAATTTCTGCAGAAAAAACTACTTTTTAGTAATAATTTTCTAAAATCAATATTTAGCCTTAATATTTAAACAAGTAATTTATCAACATAAAAATAAAAATGGCTTAAAATCGATTCTAGAAGGTCATTATTTTGTATGATTTTAGTCTGTAATACAGCTATTGTAATAATATAGAATTTATAAGATCAATTAAAATTGCTTAAAAACGATTTTGAACTTAATGAAACAATAATTTAATTAAAATATTATATAAATTCTATAAAAAATCATTAAATAACAAATGTTCGTTTTTTGATATTACAATGTTTGCAATACAGAATTATAATTTTTAAAATTCTAAATATTTATAAATTATAATTTAAAATTTTTTATAATTTTCTATAAATATATTTTTAAATCTTAAAATTTATTTTTTATATTATTTTTATATTTAAAAAAATTTTTATTTATAAATTTTTTTCTTAAATTAAAGATTGCACAAAATTTTATTTAATATATTTTCTTAATTTTTATATACTAAAAAATGTGCTATCCCCTACTCACTGTTTTTTCATTAAATATATAAAAAGATTAGTTCTATTTCAAACTAATCTAAAAATTGTAAGTTGTCTTGCACATAATATCAAAATATTATGAACATCTTGATAATTAGCAATTTGTTAAAAAATTTGACATATTACTATTTATCTTTATTTAATATTCTTCAAAAGTATTATTAAGTTAAAATATATTAATGCATATGAAAGATACTCTTAATGTTATTTATAATCTTCTTAAAAACTGATTCTTTATATTCTACCATAGCAACATTATCACTAATTACTTCACTTGATATATTATCTTGTATTATATCCTGTGTTGGACTATTCTTTTTAAATATATTATCAGGATTATATTTTTCTCTAAGTTCTTTTTCTCTTTGAGTTTGTATTTCTTTAAAATAAATTTCATCTTCTTTTTTTATTTTCTCTCTTTCTTCATCTGTACATAAATAATCTCTATATATTAATGAAATTATTCCTAAGGTTTCATCCATAAATGATTGTTCTTCAAGTGGAATATTATCATCTAGAATAAAAAAATAATCTTTATCCATATTTTCTTCTATGAAATCTAATAAACTTGTAGGAATTTTTCCTTGCATTTCTTTTCCAAAAGATTTTAATATCATATAAACTTCTTTAAATGCTTTGTTATATTTTTCTTTATCCATCTATTTCTTCACCTTCTCTTTGGTTATTTATTACTTTCTTTGAAAGTAGTATTCCTTTTAAATCAGTCATAGCTGTATTTTTAAAATTTGAACCTCTTTCTGCTAATAAGCGTAGTTTTGATTCTGGATCGCTAAATAATTTGCTTTTTCTACTCGAAAAATAAGTTATAGATTTTTGATTGTTGCTTAAAGTCATTTCATCAAAAATCAAAAGTTCTTCTGGAGTTTTTATTTCAGGTGCTAGCCCAAAAAAAGATATAGCCGAATCAAATGCATAATATTTTCCATCTTTTTCAATAAAATTAAAGTTATGAAACTCTGTTTTATTTTCACTATTATATGTTTTTCCTTCAACCATAAATGTGTTATATCCAAAAAATGATAATAAATTTTGAGACAATAATGCCATTTCGGTACATTCGCCAATTTTTAACCCCTTAATAGAACTTATAGGAATAGGAACTATGTGTCCATAGTCTTCTCTTTCTTCTATTTGAGTATATAATTCTTTCTTACTTTCAGCATCTTTCTTATCTAGTAAATGCTTTGTCAATCTTTCTCCAAATTCTTCTCTTATTTGAGGCTTACTTTTGCCCTCACTTATCATTTGTTGATAAACTAATAGACTTTCTTTATTAGGTTGAGCTCTAAAAAAATAATGTCTGACTCCTTGCATTAGATTTTGTGTAGGTAATACATTATGTTGTTTTATTGTTGATAAATTTTTTCTTATAATAATTTCTATTACATCTTTAAAAATTTGTTTTTCATCCATCCAATAATATGTTCCATCACCAAGGGTACCAGATATCTTTTCATCATCGCTTATATAACCTTGAATAAAATCAGCCTTATCGCTTCTATTCATTTTACTTTTATATTCTTCAGAATTTAAATAAGTTAATCTTTCTTCAACTATATTATCTGTTGATTTGCCATTTTCTATTTCTTTTATTAATTCTTCTAAATTCAGAAACATTTTCTTTCTCCTTTTCTTTAAATACTATCTAAATTATAATATAACTTTAAAACTTTTTCAATTTTTTCATAAATTTATATTTAGTTAACATATGCGTAATATTACTTATATTCTGTACATCACGACAACTTACTATTTTTCCATTAACCATTTTGCAATATCATATATTTGTATTCCTTCGTACAGATAATTATTATGTTTTGTTCTAGCAATAAGTATTTTGGGATATGCATCTTTAATTTTTAATAATGAATTTACTTCACGATTAAATGTTTTTTCGTCTTCTATATTATCCGAAACTTGTATATAAATTTTTTCATTTCTTTTCATAGCAACAAAGTCAATTTCTGTATTATACAATTCTCCAACATAAATGTCGTAACCACGTCTTAGTAATTCAATAGCTACTATGTTTTCATAACTTCTTCCATAATTCATATTTTTAATTCCTAATTTAGCATATTTAAAGGTTTGATCAACTAAATAATATTTATCCAGTGATTCTAAATAACGTTTTCCTTGTATGTCATAACGTTTTACTTTATAAAATAAAAAAGCATTACATAAATATTGAATATATGAACCAATGGTTTTGTGATTTAATGTGCTGTCAAATTTATTTAATGAATTTGTAATATTTCTTACAGATGTAATATTAGATATATTATCCATCATAAAATTAGTTAAATTATCTAATAATTCATTATTTTTTATGTTATATTTTTCATTTATATCTCTTACAATTAAAGTTTTATAAACATCCAAAATATAATTATATCTTTTTTCTTCATTTTCATATAAATATGATCCAGCCATACCACCATCTAATACAAATTTATCAAAAGCTAAATCTATATCTTTATATTGATAATATTTTAAATATTCTTCAAATGAAAATGGAAAAATCTCAATTTCAAAAGTTCTTCCCGTAAATAAAGTTGCTAAATCACTACTTAGTAAAAATGCATTTGAACCCGTAACGTAGATATCGTATTTTTCTGATGCATGTAAACTATTTATTGTTCTTTCAAAACCATTACACATTTGAACTTCATCTATTAAAATGAAATTAATTTTATTTTGTATATATTTTGATTCAATATAATCATTTAATTTGTGATATTCATTTAACTGTTCAAATTCTAATAAGCTAAAATTTATATATATTATATTATAATTTTCAATATTTTTTTCAATATATTCTTTAAATTGTTCCAAAAGTTTTGATTTTCCACTACGTCTTACTCCAGTAATAACTTTTATATCTGGAGTTCCAATTATGTTAATTAAGTCTTTCAAATAATCTCTTTCTATTATTTTCATATAAAATCACCTCACAAATATTATACCAGTATCGTTTCCCAAAATCAAGCTTTTTGTGCTTTTGGGAAATGATTATATATATTATATTGAAAACCAAGAATTTTATACATAAAAAAACGACCATTATCAAAGTTTTGTGCAAAAAGAGATAGGAGCATAATAAAAAACAGCCATAAGCCTCTACTTCTGTTATTTCAAGGCTTTTAGCTGTTCTATGCATACTAATATTCATTTATATATTCTTATTTTGTTATTATATCTATATTATATTCTTTATTATTATAATCCTTTGTATTATAGTTATATCAATATTCTTACGACTTATTAAAATCAGTTTTAAGACATTTTTTTGGTTTACTTATATAATTTCATTACTATAATTATTTTACTTATTATATTTTTAAATTTATATCTATAATTTTTTCTTATTATATATTTTTTATTT
>CAWVJG010000014.1:0-17144 GCA_963929465.1 Bacillota bacterium | reverse complement strand
AAAAAATCATTTGAAATAGTTGACACCAATAGTATTTTATGGTAAAATAGATAACTGTAATCCGCTTAGTCAAGGTACATAAATACTAACAAATCGCGTTAGTTACCTTTTTTTAAGGATTAGCGAGTATACAAATAAGGGAGGTGCATTTTAGATGTACGCAATAATTGAAAGCTGTGGAAAACAATACAAAGTAGCAGAAGGAGATGTTGTATTTTTCGAAAAACTAGATGCAGAAGAAGGTAAAAAAGTTACTTTTGATAACGTAATCTTAGTTTCAGAAGAAGGAAAAGTACAAATCGGAAATCCTTATGTGAAAGGTGTAAAAGTAGAAGGAAAAGTAGTTTCTCATGGTAAAGGTAAAAAAATCATTGTTTTCAAAATGAAAGCTAAAAAGAATTATAGAAGAAAACAAGGACACAGACAACCATATACAAAAGTAGAAATTACATCAATCAAAACAGCTGCTAAAAAAGCAGAAACAAAAGCAGCAAGTGCAAAGGTTGAAACTAAAAAAGTTGCTGAAAAAGCAGAAGCTTAATTATTTTAGAATAATAAAAAAGAGATATAAGAAAAGTATGTGTTAGCAAAAGTAAAATTTCAATATACACATACAATAAAAATCTGAACCGAAAGGAGTGAAAGAGCATGGCTCATAAAAAAGGTCAAGGTAGTAGCCATAACGGTAGAGAGAGTGAATCAAAGCGTCTTGGAGTAAAAAGAGCTGATGGTCAATTTGTTCTAGCTGGAAATATCTTAGTAAGACAAAGAGGAACAAAAGTACATCCAGGAACAAATGTAGGTAAAGGTAGTGACGATACTTTATATGCATTAGTAGATGGAACAGTTAAATTTGAAAGAAAAGGTAGAGATAAAAAACAAGTTAGTGTTTATCCAGTAGAATCATAAAAATATATGTGAAAGGAATCAAGTTATAAGCTTGGTTCTTTTTTGTCCTTTTGGGGACGTTTCTGTTTGGGACATTTTTAGATATAAAATGAAAAAATATATATAATTTTGTTATATAATTACTTAGTAAAATAATATAATAATAACAGAAAAAAATTTAAAAATATGAAATGAATACATAAAAAAATGTCCCAAACAGAAACGTCCCCAAAAGGACAAAAAATATTTTAAATATTTCTAAAAAACCATTTACATTTTAAAAAAATTTGTATAAAATATAATAAAATGTGTTAATTTGTCATAAACGAAAGAAAATCAAAAAATGAAAGGGAGTATATCAATGAAAATATTGATGTTAACATGGGAATACCCACCAAGAGTAGTAGGCGGAATCGCAAGAGTTGTATATGATTTGTCAAGGACTTTATTAAAAGATGGGCATGATGTAACAGTCGTTACATATAAAGATGGAGATGCACCATATTTTGAAGATGATAAGGGTGTAAAAGTATACAGAGTAGATAACTACATGATAAATCCAAATAATTTTATAGATTGGATTATGCAATTAAACTTTAATTTGATTGCAAAAGCAAATGAAATTATAGCAGAACAAGGAAATTTTGATGTGATTCATGCACATGATTGGTTAGTGGCATATGCAGCAAAAACATTAAAAAATTCATATAACATACCAATTGTTGCTACAATACATGCAACAGAAGCTGGAAGAAATAGTGGGATTCATGATGAAACACAAAGATATATTAATGATACAGAATGGATGTTAACATATGAAGCTTCAGAGGTAATTGTAAATAGTAATTATATGAAAAATGAATTACAAAGATTGTTTGGATTACCTTATGAAAAAATCAATGTTGTACCAAATGGTGTTAATTTAAACCTATTTAATGGTGTAGAAAGAGATTATAACTTTAGAAGAAGATTTGCCATGGATAATGAAAAGATTATATTATTTATGGGAAGATTGGTTTATGAAAAAGGTGTACAACATTTAATTAGTGCTATGCCTAAAATCTTAAATGGATATCATGATTCAAAATTAGTTATCTGTGGAAAAGGCGGAATGCTAGAAGAATTGAAAGCACAAGTAAATAGTATGGGAATTTCTAATAAAGTATATTTTGCAGGATATATGCATGGCAAAGATGTACAAAAAATGTATAAAGCAGCAGATATAGCTGTATTTCCAAGTACATATGAACCATTCGGAATTGTAGCATTAGAAGCTATGTTATCAGAAAACCCAATCGTTGTATCAGATATTGGAGGATTAAATGAAATTGTACAACATAGAGAAAATGGAATGAAAGCATATTGTGGAAATCCAAATTCAATAGCAGATTCTATTTTAGAATTACTATATGATCATAAATTATGTGCAGATATAACAAAAAAAGCAAAAAATAAAGTTAGAAATGAATACAATTGGAATAAGATTGCACAAGATACACATTTTACATATCAAAAAGCAATTTGTCAATCAATGGCTGAGAAACAGAAAAGAGAGCTTGAACAAGAAAGAGCTAAGAAAACGAAAAAGACAATTAAAGGCGACAATGAAATTACCAATTTACTTAACTTTAGAAAACGTCACCAAGCTTATGCATAAAATAATAAATACATACAAAATGAGATACATTTTGTCAGAAAAAAACAGACCATTAATTTTTAATAGGTCTGTTTTTTATTGAATAGGAAAAAAGAAAATTTAAAAAAATTTCACAAATTCTACAAATTTAGCAAAAAAATAGTGTATAATATGAATGTGAAAAGATAATAAAAAAGAAAGAGGATAAAGAAATGGCAGAATTTAAATCAGGATTTGTAACATTAATAGGAAGAACAAATGTAGGAAAATCAACACTTTTAAATTTATTAGTAGGAGAAAAAGTAGCTGCAATTGCCAACAAAGTTCAAACCACTAGAACAGCAATTAAAGGAATTGTCAATAGACCAAATTCACAAATTATTTTTACAGATACACCAGGTATTCATAAACCAAAACATAAATTAAATGAAACGATGAATGAAACTTCTTTTGCAAGTATTCCAGATGCAGATGTTTTATTATTTTTAATAGAAGCAACAAGTGAAGATATTGGAAAAGGAGACAGACTGATTTTAGAAAAAATCAAAGAAACAAAACGAAAAACCATATTAATTATTAATAAAATTGATTTAGTGAAAAGAGAAACTTTATTAAAATTGATTGATATATATAGTAAAGAATATGATTTTGAAGCAGTGATTCCGATATCTGCAACAAATGCAAAATATCGAGAACCGATTTTAGAAGAAATAGAAAAGAACCTAAAAGAAGGGCCTGCATATTATGATATAGAAGAATATACAGATCAGACAATGAGACAACTAGCAGAAGAAACGATTAGAGAAAAAGCATTAAAATTATTACAAGATGAAGTACCACATGGAATTTATGTCGAAGTGGAAAAAATGAAATTAAGGAAAAACAAACAAGGAGAAGAGATTTATGATATAGAAGCGACCATTTATTGTTTGAGAGAATCACATAAAGGTATCATAATAGGAAAAAATGGAGAAATGCTAAAAAGAATCGGGAGAGCGGCAAGAGTAGATATGGAGCAAAATTTTGGAGTAAAAATCAATTTAAAAACATGGGTAAAAGTAAAAGAAGATTGGATAGATAATCCATCGATTGTTAATAAATTTAAATTGCAATAATATTTGATACAATCAGGTTATTGAATAATAAAATAAAAATTGCAAAAGATAATAATGGAAAACTAAAAAATGGAGATGATAGCTTATGATAAAAAAGATCGCATGGGAAGCTTTTAAAAATACAGGAGATATTAATATGTATTTAGAATTAAAGCAAATAGAAAACTTAGAAGATAAAATAGAAAAAAACGGTTTAAACATGGAAAATGCAAAACTTCAACAAAATTTTGTAAATCAAGGCAGTGAACACATACAACAAAATTTTGTAACTCAAGACAGTGAGCACATACAACAAAATTTTGTAACTCAAGACAATGAACACATGCAATAAAATTTAGTTTAGAGGGAATATAAAATGGCAACAGTAAAGGTAAAAGGAGTCATATTATCTGAAAACAATATGGGGGACTATGATAAAATGTTAACAATTTTAACACCCAATTTTGGAAAAATATCTTGTTCTGCTAAAGGAGCTAGAAGACCGAAAAGTGCTCTTTTAGCAGGAACACAATTATTTTGCTTTGGAGAATATTTACTATATCAAGGGACAAGTACATATCATATGAATTCATGTGAAATAATAGAAATGTTTTATAACATCCGAACAGATTTAGATAAATTAAAATATGCAATACATATTAATAAAATCATACAAGATGTAACAGATGAGAATGAAAATTGTTATAATATCCTTCAATTATATTTAAACACATTATATATGTTATCAGAAACACAAAAAGATAAAGACTTTATTATTAGTATTTTTAAATTAAGACTATTATCTATATTGGGATTTATGCCTAGAGTAAAGGCTTGTGTAAGCTGTAGAGAAAAAGAAAATTTACAATATTTTAGTATACGAGATAATGGTTTCAAATGTGAGCCATGTAGTAGACAAGATAAATCTTCTATATATATGTCAGAAAGTACCCAAAATGCCATTAAATATACCATAGCAGCTCCAGCCAAAAAAGTATTTTCATTTGATTTAAAAAATGAAGCTTTAGAAGAATTTAAATTGATTACAAGAATATATTTTAATGAAAAAATGGAAAGAGAATATAAGGTAGAAGATATTTTTTAAAAATAGGTTGAAAAAAAATGCAATAACATATATAATAAGCATATAACATAACCATGAAAACATGAAAGAAGAAGGGAGCGATTTTTATGAAAATAAAAATAATAGGAAAGGAACTAAAGATAACAGAAGCAATAAACGATTATGTTGAAAAAAAATTAGACAGAATTGATAAATATTTTGAAGATGCAGAAGCAGATGTTACTTTAAGAACAGAAAAAAATGAACAAATAGCAGAAATATGTGTACTAGCAGGAGGAGAAAAATATAGAGCAGTAACAGAAGATAAAGATATGTATGCATCTATAGATAAAGATATAGATATACTAGAAGGACAAATTAGAAAAGTAAAAACCAAAAAAGAAAAAATGCTAAGAGAAGGCAGTATAAAAACAATGGATTTATCAAATGACAAAGTTTCAGATGTAGCAAATGAAATTATTAAAACTTCATACTATGAAATCAAACCAATGTTACCAGAAGATGCTGTATTAAAATTACAAGAAAAACCAACACATAATTTCTTAACATTTATCAATGTAGAAACAGGAAAAGTAAATGTTATACATAAATTAAAAGATGGAAAGAATTATGGTTTAGTAGAACCAGAAGCATAAAATATTTGAAATATAGCTAACCTACAAAATGGGTTAGCTATATTTTAAGTTGTTTTGTTTTGAATTAATGGGGGAGTAAAAAAATGAAGCAAAAGAAAAATATAATGTTATTTATTATTTCAGTAATTTTATCAGTAATTGTTTTATGTTTTTTTGTTACAGGATATTATTCTGTGGATACATATAGAATACATTCACAAGGATATATCGATTATGCGACAAAAGATGCGTATATCAGGGATGGAAGATTATTTTCTGCTTTGATTTTTGTATTAATAGGATTAATTAATCCAGAAATGATAATCGTATATATCATCAATATCATTGTTGCGATTATGATTTTATCTGTATGTGTTATACAAATTTATCATTTGATTGAAAGATATAAGAAATTAGAAAGTATAAAGAGCAGAATCATTGCTTTTATGCTTAGTTATACATATATTTTTAATTTTTTGATTGTAGATGTACTAAAATTTATAGATAGTTTTGTGATTGCAACCAGTATCTTATTATTTATCATAGCCATTAAGAAAATTATTATAGAGAAAAAGAATAAAATAGGTTTTTTATTAACGATATTAGGTGTTATATGTTATCAAGGCACAATACCTATATATATAGCTACAGCAATTCTGATAACACTACTAGAAAATAAAAAAATCAATAAAGAATATTTTAAAAGAATCATGCCATGTGCTATTTCGATTTTTATAGCTGCTTTGATAAGTGTTGCTATTGTAAATCTTGTACCAATTATAACACAAATGGAGATGACAGGTAGAATTACAGGTGTTGATCCAAAGAAGTGTATACAAGCAAATTTGATAAATATGAACAGAATTCTTTTTTATTCATTTTATATGTTTCCATCATATGCGTGGATAGGAATATCACTTTTTATTATAGGTATATCAAGTGTTATAGGAATCAAAAAAAAGGAAATACAAATTTCTATAAATGTGTTGTTTATATTTATGACTTTTATAGGATCATTATTGGTGTTGCTTCCAATTCAAGATTTTTGGGGAGCTCCAAGAGTGACTCTGGTGTTGGGACAAGTCATTAGTGCCATGTTGATATATATATATTGTACCAATTTTGAAGAGAAACAGATGAATATATATCAAAAAATAATTGTAGGGATAGTCGTAGTATATTATATATTAACACTCATTTCTGTTATGAGTAGTACATATCAGTATAAGTTGGGAAATCAGATTGATAAAGAATTTTCAGAAAAACTAGAAAATGAAATTGTACGTTTAGAACAGCAAGGTGTGCAAATAACTAAAATAGGAATACGATATGCCCAAAATGATAAAAAAAATACACATTATAGACCACTAACATTTGAACAATCGAATTATTTGAGAGGAACATATGTTGTTGTTTGGCATGAATATTATACAGGAAGACAATTGATAAGTGTTCAAGATTTTACGGATGAACTGGAGAACACATATTTTGAAAATCCAAGTAATGAAGAATTGCAATTTAAAAATATAGATGATGTATTATATGTGTTAATTGATTTATAAGAAAAGCACAATAATAAAAGGCAGGAAATCAAATCCTGCCTTTATGTATTTTAAAATAAAATATATAAAAACAAAATTTAACTTTCTGCCTAAAACTAATATACAATTCGTATATTAAAGGTGTAAAACAACTATTTCATTTGTTGTTCAGCTTGTTGAATCATTTTTCTAACCATGTTACCACCTATTTTACCAGCATCTTTAGCTGAGATATCACCATTGTATCCATCTTTTAAATTAACACCAACTTCGCTAGCTACTTCATATTTGAATTTATCTAAAGCGCTCATTGCTTCTGGAACTAATTTTTTATTACTGTTATTTGCCATTGTTTATTCACCTCCAGTATATATACTTTATTAGAAAAAACGATTGCTTTTTCTAATACTAGGATTTACAATATCACAAAAAATAAACAGGAAATTTTTTCAAATCAAAAATAACTCTTGACATCGAAAAATAAATAAATATATAATAAATTGTAAAACAAAGGAGGAAAAAATGTATAAACTAGTAGCAATCGATTTAGACGGTACAATGCTAAATCATGATGGAGAGATTAGTGAAAGAACAAAAGAAATCGTCGAAAAATGTCTAAAAAAAGATGTAGAAATTGTACTGGCTTCAGGAAGACCAATAGATTCTATTAAAACTATTGCAAAAGAATTAGGAATAAAAGGGTATTTTATAGCTGGTAATGGTGCATTAGTATATGACATTCAACAAGATGAAATGATATATGAAAATTACATCAAAAAAGAAAAAGTATTAGAAATTATAAAAATATGTGAAGAGAACAGTATAGCATATAATGTGTATACAGATAAAGTCATTTTAACGACAAATTTAAAATTTAATGTTTTATATTATTACAAAGAAAATTTGAATAAAGAAGAAAATAAACAAACCAATATTAGTATTGTCGAAAATATGTATGAATATGTAGAAAACATGAAAGAAGACAAATTTTTAAAAATAACCATATGTGATCAAAATGAGATTATCTTTCATTCGATTATAAAAAAATTAAAAGAAATCAATGATATAGAAGTGTTAGAAATTGAACATATGTCTAGAAAAATCATTAAACAGGGAACAGAAGAAATACCAGTAGAATACTTTTATACAGAAATTTCGGCTAGTAATGTAGATAAGTGGAAAGCAATAGAATTTTTAATGAAAAAAATAGGATTAAAACAAGAAGAAGTTATGACAATAGGAGACAACATAAATGATAAGAAAATGATAGAAAATGCAGGAATGGGAATAGCGATGAAAGGCAGTACCAGAGAAATATTAGAGATAGCCAAAGATATCACAGAAACCAATGATAATGATGGTGTAGCAATCGCTTTAGAAAAATATTTACTGTAATATTACAAAAAGATTACAAACGTATTAATTTTTAATGACAAGAGTTGATTTCCATTGATTTTAGAAAATGAATGCGTTAAAATAAAATAGATAGAAATTTGTAAAAAAAAATAAAAAAATAAAAATAAAGGGAGGAATTTGTAATGGCAACAAATCCAATGCAAAGAAAAGCAAGAAATTCATTTTTATTAGGAATGTTATTAATGTTAGTTATCACAGGAGCAATTATTGCATTTCTAATATTACAATTAACAAACATGAAGAAAAAGGAACAAGAAGAAATAGCAGCAATGGTTCAAGTATATACTTTAACACAGAGTGTGACATCAGGTCAAGAAATTACACCAGATATGCTTGAAATGCACGAAGTAAATAGAAATATGGTACCAGATAATGCAACAAGTGATTTAACCAATTTTCAAAATTATTTTTTAGAAGATGAAGCGGGAAATCCAGTAACAACTACATACGAAAATGGTGAAGCACAATTATCTATAACGAGAGACGGTACAGATTATGAACTAATTCATGATACAGAAACAAATACATATTATATACAAGATGGAGATAACAGAGAAACGATCACATTGACGGAAGCACCATTAATTGCAAAAGTAGATATGCAAGCTAATACTGTTATCACAACAGATTTAGTTAGCTCAGGAGATGCAATACAAGATAGTACTAGAAAAGAAGAATATAATATGTTTATATTACCAACTGAGTTAGCTACAGGTGATTATGTAGATATTCGTTTATTATTACCTAGTGGAGTAAACTATGTGGTTGTATCTAAAAAAGAAGTAGAAATACCAACAATTGCTGGAGTAGATTCAACAGATACGATATCAATTGAATTAACTGAAGATGAAATTAGTGTGCTTAGCAATGCAATTGTAGATGCATATAAAATTGATGGAGCTAAATTGTATGTAAACAGATATACAGATCCAGGATTACAAGCAGCTTCAATACCAACATATCCAGTAAATTATGAAGTAATGCAATTAATTAATGGAAATCCAAACGTAGTAGAAGAAGCAAGAACTGCATTATGGAGAAGATATAATGCTGTAGATTCATCAGGAGTACAAACACAAGCTGATCAAAGAAATAATGTTATCGATGCAGCAATTGGTACAACAGAAGAGGAAAGAGAAGAAGCAGAATCTAAAGTACAATCAGGTATGGAAGAAAGTATTTCAAATTCTATATCAACAAGACAAGAATACTTAGAAGGATTATCAGCAGAAGCTGCTGCAGCAGCAAGTGCAACAAATACAACAAATTAATAGAAAGGGAATCAATATGAAAAAGGTAGGATTTATAGGAACGTATGACAAAACAGACTTAATACTAAATATTGCGAAAATTTTAACAACAATGAAGAAAAAAGTAATTGTAGTAGATTCAACATTAACCCAAAAAGCCAAATATGTTGTACCAGTTATAAATCCTACACTTACATACATCACTGATTTTGAAGATATAGATGTTGCAGTTGGCTTTAAAAATGAAATGGGGATAAAAAACTATTTGGGAATTGCAGAAAATGAAGAATTACCATATGATATTATGCTAATTGATGTAGATGATTCTTTAGCAGTAGAAGAATTTAATTTAATAAAAGCACCTAAAAATTATTTTGTTACAGCTTTTGATTTGTATTCTCTAAAAAGAGGATTAGAAGTATTAAGCAACTTAAAAGAACCAATGAGTTTAACAAAAATATTATTCACAAAAGAAATTTTAAAAGAAGAAGATGATTATTTAGACTTTTTATCATTAGGATATAAAGTGATGTGGAATGAATATAGAATATATTTTCCTATTGAAAATGGGGATTGGTCAGTATTGGCAGAAAATCAAAGAGTAGCAAAAATTAAATTAAAAAAATTGAGTATGCAATATAAAGATAGTTTAGTTTATATTGTAGGTGAAATTTTAAATGATACAAGTGAAAATCAAATAAGAAGAGCTGTTAAAACCATAGAAAGAGGAGTATAAAGCATGTCAATTGTAACATTTTATAATAGTAGCATAGAGCAAACAGGAAAAACAATGTCTATTGCTGCCATTGCTACCTATATGGCAATAGAGCATAATTATAGAATATTAGTCATTTCAACTACCAATAAAGAAGATGCTTTAAAAAGATGCTTTTGGGAACAAAAAAAGAAAAAGAAAAATCTTGGGATTTTTGGGCCAAATGCAGCTTTAGAAGTGGAAACAGGAGTAGAAGGATTAGCTAGGGTAGTTAGAAGTAATAAAATAGCACCAAACATTATTACAAATTATACAAAAGTTGTTTTTAAAGATAGATTTGAAATATTACTAGGATGTGAAAATCCACCAGCTGATGGAACCGTTATAGAAACGATGTATCCTAGTATCATAAAAGCAGCAAATCAATATTATGATTTAGTATTTGTAGACTTAGATGAAAATGTAGATGAGGAAACTAAAAAAACAATTATATATGATTCAGATGTTGTGGTTATTAATATGTCACAAAGATTAAAAAGCATAGATAAGTTTAAAGAATTGAAAGAAAAAAATCAATTATTAGATGCAAAAAAGGCGTTGATATTAGTAGGAAGATATGATAAATTTTCTAAATATAATTCTAAAAATATATCAAGATATTTAGGAGAAAAAAATCAAGTATTAACAATACCATATAATACACTATTTTTCGAAGCAGCAGAAGAAGCTGGGGTACCAGATTTATTTTTAAGATTTAGAAAAAATTTAGATCCAGATGACAGAAATGCATTTTTTATAGAAGAAATCAAAAGAGCTTCTGAAAATATAGTATACCGATTACAAGATTTGCAAATGAAAATATGAGAAAACCAAATGAAAGAAAGGAGACCTTATAATGACAATAACAAATATTGTACTAATTTTAGTGGTTTTAGGAATTGCTGTATTTGGAGTCTACTACGTTTTAAAAAAGAAAAAAACGGAAGAAGTAGAGAACACACTAAATATAGATGATAAAACATACACATTAGATGTCATGAAAGCTTTTATCAAAAGAAGGTTAGATGAAATAACAAAAGTCAATTTATATGATATAGGTCTTTCTGAAGAAGAATTAAAAAGAAGAAAAAATAAGAAATACGAATTGAAAAAGGCTTTAAAAGGTTGTACATATGGTGATGTTAATGATAAAAAGTATGTCAAAGAATTGATATATGATTTGTTAGCACAAGAATATGGAGTAGATGAAACCAATATATCAAAAGCAATTCCTTTTGATGTGCCATCATTATTAACAGCACAAGATAAATTTGATATATTAATTTATGTATTTAAAAAAGAATTTGGTTATGAAGCATTGTCTGAATTAATCAAAAAATACAATCTTGATGTATTAAAATATGTAGAGGGAGAAGCAAAACCATCATATGTTATTACAGAACAAGAAATCAATGATATATATGAAAAAGAAAATATTACATTATCTTTTTCTGATAAATTATCTGTAGTAGTACAAAGAATTTATCAACATTACAAAGGATATAGTAGTATAGACGAAATCAGAGATATGAACATAGATGGTGTTTCTGGTGGTGTATCAGGATTACCAGAAAGTTTCTTAAGCCAAGTTGCACAAACAGATGGAGACTACTTAAGTCAAATAGCTGAACATAAAGTGCCAAGAGCATGTGATAGTATTTGGATTATGTTTAGAGGTAAATCTATTCGTTTAGCCTTTCTATCATTTGGTACAGAAGCAGAATTAAAAAGAGTATGTCAAAATATTTATAAATATAATAACCCAGGACAATTATCAGACACAAATGGTTATAAAATCAATGAAATGAAAGATGGTTCACGTGTTGTTGTTGTAAGACCATCAATGTCAGAAACATGGGCATTTTTCGTAAGAAAATTCGACGTTCAAAGAGCTGCATTAGAGCAAATTGTTCATGGACCAGGTAAAGAAGAAGCAATTGAATTATTAAAATATCTAGTAAAAGGTGCTAGAATTATATCACTAACTGGTGAGCAAGGTTGCCGGAAAGACAACAATGCTTATGGCTATGATTGAAAATATATATGAAACAATGAACCTTCGTATTACAGAGACAGCATTCGAGTTACACTTAAGAAAAATTTATCCAACAAGAAATATCTTATCAATGAGGGAAACAGAAACAATTTCAGGACAAGACTGTTTGGACGTTCAGAAAAAGACAGATGGTTCTGTTAATATCATCGGTGAGGTTGCAACTGACCCCGTAGCATCTTGGATGATTCAATCAGCACAGGTTGCATCAAAATTCACCTTATTTACACACCATGCTAAGACTTTCCCAGACTTAGTAACAGCATTGAGAAACTCAATGTTAAGAGCAGGTGTATTCAAAGATGAAAAAACAGCAGAAGAGCAAGTTGTTCAAGTATTAAACTTTGACATTCACTTAGTAAAAGACTTTAGAGGAAGAAGATATATTGAAAGAATAACAGAATGTATACCAGTAGAAGATAAAAATGAATATACATTTGATCATAGAAATGAAAAAACATTAGAAGGAAAATTTGATAAATTTTTCGATAATGCAACACATTATTTTACAAAATCAACAGATAAAAAATTATATGTTTACAGAAATGTATTAGAAAATGTTGATGGAGAATATGTTATGACAAATCCAATTACAGACAAAAATATCAAAGAAATGAGAAATAATATGGATGAATCTGACATAGAAGGATTTGACAAATTTGTTGAAAGAAATTGGGGAATCAAGAATAAAGAAACTGTACTAGCAGGTTCAGATATCGAAAGACGTGGAAGACCTAGAAAAACTTTAAATTAGAAGAAAAGGAGGTGCTATTCTAAGTGTCTAATGAACTTATTTTTTACATAATGGGTGGTTCAGTAGCTGTATTAGTGATTATTATATTAGCTTACTATATACTATCTAAAAAAATGCAAAAATCAGAATATAAACAAATCAGAAAATTACAACAAGGAACAAAGGAGAAGAGTTTCTCAACAGAAATTCTATATCAAAAATTATATGTTAGATATGCACGAATTCCATTTTTAAAGAGATACATATTAAAACTAAGAAGAAGACTAGAAATCATTAATATAGATGATGAGTACAGCACCAGAAAAGATTCAGCAAAAATATTAACAAAGGCACTTGCAATAGTAATTCCATTAGTAATCGTGACAATTTTCATTACTATGAGCAGTTATCTAATTATGTTCACTTTATTAATATTTGAGTTATTTATGATAGATACCTTAATTGATGGTTCTGTAGATAAGAAAGATACAAACTTATTAAAAGAACAGTTAGACTTTTTCTCAGAAATTCGACATGCTTATCATGAATTTAACATGGTAGAAGAAGCAATCTATCAAGTATCACAAGATGATGAGATGGACATATCCAGACAAGGTGAAAAAATATATGAAACCTTGATTGCAGATGATCCAGAAATGGAACTAGAAAAATATTATGATATTGCACCAAATGTATTTTTAAAAGAATTTGCAGGTATATCTTATCTAACAAAAGAATTTGGTGATAGAAAAGTAAATGGTGCATCACTATATTTGAGAAATATTAATAATATTACAAAAGAAATGCAATTAGAGATTTTAAAGAGGGATAAATTAAATTATGTATTTCAAAGTTTGTCTTTAATATCAATTGCACCAATCTTGTTACTAGAGCCATTAAAAAGTTGGTCAATTGGCAACTTCTCATTTACAGAAAGTTGGTATAATGGAAAACCAGGAATGATTGTTCAAATTTTAATATTAGTTTTAACGATTGTTTGTTATATATTAGTTAGAAGATTAAAAGATAATGGTTCAACAGGAATCAATACAAAGAATACAGAAAATCCATGGCAAGCAAAATTATATAAGAAGAAATTGGTTAAAAAAGTTGTGGATATGTTTATTCCAAAAGATGGAACAAAAGAATATAGAAAAGTACAACAATTGTTAAAAGATGCAGCATCACATTTAAGAATAGAATGGCTATATATTAATAGAATCAGTCTTGCAATTGTAACATGTATTGCATCATTAATTATATTTATATATTTGCATCAATTAGCAATTGACTATGTATATACAGAGCCGACAACGACTTACGACATTTTGCGGAGAAATGACAGAAAAAGATAGAGCAACAGCTATGGAATTGACAGAACATGATAATGAAGTTATCGACCAATTTAGGGGAGATATGAATGTTACTGTAGAACAGGTAAAAATTGTTGTTGAAAGAACAGATTTCTATGAACAATATGATGACTCAGGAACAACACAAGCAGCAGAAAGAATTTTTGATAAAATTCAAATTGTCAATAGTGAATATTTACAATGGTTTGAAGTATTATTGTCTTTCGTATTTGCTATTATTGGATATATGGCACCAATATGGATGTTAGTATTCCAAGCAAAAATGAGACAAATAGAAATGGAAGATGAGGTAATGCAATTCCAAACAATTATCTTAATGCTTATGAGAATTGAAAGGGTTAATGTTGAGATGATTTTGGAATGGCTAGAAAGATATGCCAATATCTTCAAAGAACCAATTGGAAAGTGTTTGAATAACTATGAAGCAGGTGCATGGGAAGCTTTAGAGGAAATGAAAGAAGAAATTAGTTATATGCCACTTGTTAGAATTGTAGAAAGTATGCAAGCAGCAGTAGAAAAAATACCAATCAAAGATGCATTTGATGAGTTAGAGTCAGAAAGAGATTATTATCAAGAAAAAAGAAAAGAATCAAATGATAGATTAATTAAAAGAAAAGGTATGATAGGAAAAGCAATTGGATTTGCACCAATGGTATGTATGTTTGTTGGATATTTAATTATACCATTAGTATTTATCGGATTAACCAGTATGTCAAGTTCATTTGCTACAATGACAGCACAAACATAAAAATTAGATTAAAGGAGGAATTATAAAATGGAAAATGCATCAAAAGCATTAATTATGGCAGCAAGTGTTTTAATTGCAATTGTTATAATTTCTGCCTTTGTTCTAATGATGAGTAATTTGACTTCTTATCAACAAAAAAGCTATGATACAGAATTAACTGCTCAAGTAGCAGAATTCAATAATCAATTTATGACTTATGCTAGAGATGACATAAGAGGAAGTGACATGATTTCTTTGATGAATCGAATAGCAGATTATAATACAAGATATGCAGGAACAGAAGGGTATACCCCTATGGAAGTTGATATTGACATGAATGGAATTAACGAAAAATTATTTTTTGACACAAATGAAGGAAATAAGTTAGTAATAAAATCTCACTATGATGAAACCAATATATATGAAATTGTTGGAAAACCTACCTTGACAACCATAGATGGTTCAGGTGGAACAAGTAGTGATATTACAGGTGGTATTATCCGAGAAATTGAAAATAAATATCAACAGAAATACTGTAATCAATTAGCATCTGAAATTGATAATATAAGACGTATTGTGGATGGCTCAGGTACACCAAGCGACAAAGTTAAAGCGTTTGATGCAGAAAAAATTTTACCACAGTCTGCAACTAGCTACTATAAATTAGTAACTGATCCTGTTGCTAAAATTTATGACGATGCTTTAGTCTATTATGAATATATACAATTTAAAAGAACATATTTTGACTGTATAGGAAATCCACAATATGATGAAGATACAGGAAGAGTTTTAAAATTGGAATTTAAATGTACAGGAGTAGGAGTATAATATGGAGAATGCATCAAAAGCATTATTAATGGCAGGAGGAGTTCTCTTAGGAATATTAATTCTTTCCTTAGGTGTATACTTGTTTACAAGTTTTGGAGGAACCTCAAGCCGAATACATGACAATATAGAAGAAAATCAAATTGCACAATTTAATAGTCAATTTACAAAATATGTTGGAAATGAAAATGTAACCATTCATGATGTGGTTACGATGGCTAATTTGGCAACAGAAAATAATAAATATTATGAATTTCCTAAGATGGGAAATATGCCCACAGGAAACGATAATTATATAGCTGTTTTATTAGACGGAGCACGAATAGAATATGGATATGGTGATAACCAAGAAACGATAGAACAAAGATATAATAACCTAATTTTGGATGCAGTAAATGCGATAACAAGTGCATCATCTGAATTAAAAAAATATGATGTGCAGGTTGAACTTAGTGAGACAACCAAAAGAGTATATATTGTTAGATGTAATCAAATATAACTAAAAAAGTAGGGTGGAACATGAAAAAGATAATCATATTTTTAGTAATTGTATTAATGATTGTTGCTACAGTAGGATATATGTATTTAAATTATCAAGCAAATTATCATGAAACACAAAAAATAAATGCACAATATGAGGGCTATAAAGATAAGGAAATATTTGGTACAGATTTAGCAACCTTAATCAATAAAGCTGTAGATGATAATATCAAAAATGACATAGAAAAAGAAGATACAGGATTATATAAAGATAATGGACAAGATTCTATTAGAGTAGATATCTTATTTACAGATGATAATGAAGTACATTCTATGGAAGAAATCTATAATAGTGGAACAGATACATTTATGCAATATTATAATCAAATAAAATTCAAATGTACAAAAATAGAATATCATCAAAAAACAGGAATGGTAAGTTATTTATATTTTGAACAGGTAGCTACCTAATATAAAAATTCAATTATGTTATTAATGTTACTAAAGAAATTTAGTAAAAAAATATATATTAAATTTAATAAAAAATAAGGAGGAGTTTATTATGGAGAATGCATCAAAAGCATTAATCATCGCAGGTGCTATATTACTTGCAATTTTAATTATATCTTTAGGTATTTTAATTTACAATCAAGCAGCAGGTATTGCAAATGGAAAT
>CAWVJG010000013.1:0-30108 GCA_963929465.1 Bacillota bacterium | reverse complement strand
AAAATAATCTTATTATTCTTGTAACAAAAGCCTCTAATAGAGGTCAAATCTATAAATAATTATTTCTTATTTTTAATCTTATTTTTTATATAATTTTATCTCTTATTTAAATCATTATATATTACATTAATTTTTATTTCTTATTTTCTTATTTTCATTTCATTGATATTTCTTAAAAAAACTCATAAAACTTTATCTTTTTTTTTTGTTGTGCTATAATGCAAATATAAATTTTTTAAAGGAGCATGCCAAATGAAAAACTTTTTTATTGTATTTGCAATGAAGCTATTAAATATTGCATTAAAATTATTTGGAAAACATGGAGGTAATTTTTTAGGAAAAATTGCTTTTGATTGGAATCCAGAAATTTTCAAATATTTCAAAGTAGACTGCCCTGTTATTGCTGTTACCGCAACAAATGGAAAAACTATGACAAATAATGCCATTGGATATGTTTTTCAAACGGCTGGGAAAAAGGTAATTAGTAATAAAGAAGGAAATAACATGGAAACTGGAATTCTTTCTACTTTATTAAAAACATGTACTTTAACAGGAAAGATAAAAGCAGATTTTTTAGTTTTCGAAGTAGACGAAGGCTATGTACCAGTTGTCTTTAAAGATTTTCGATTAGATACTTTAGTTATATTAGATTTCTTTAGAGACCAATTAGACAGAAATGGTGAAGTAGAATCATTAATCTTGAAAATCAATGATTTTCTAAAGACCTATACTGGTAATTTAATTTTAAATAATGATGATCCAAATGTTGCAAGATTAGGAAAAGCAAATCCGAATAATGAAAATGTCTATTATTTCCATGTTGATAGATATCCATATGCAACAGATGATATGAAAGAAGCTGGAGAAGGAAAATTCTGTCCATTTTGTAAAACACGTTTGGAATATGAATATTATCAATATTCTCATATTGGAAAATTTGTATGCCCAGATTGTGGATATGGTAATAATGAAATCTATAAAGAAACTAAAAATATTAATCTTGATGAAATGACTTTTGAAGTTGATGATGTCTTATATAAGATTAAATCAAATAGTATCTATATTATCTATAACTTCACAGCTGTCATTAGCTGTTGTTCTTTATACAATATTGATACAAAATATATGAAGGAAGCTTTAGCAAACTTTGAATTGAATAATGGTAGATTAGAAAAATTATTGATTAAAGATGCCCCTACCATTATAAACTTAGCTAAAAATCCAACAGGTGCTAATGTAAGTTTGCGATTATTAAATGAAGATGATGATGAAAAAGAATTATTATTTGTTTTAAATGATAATAAAGCAGATGGTTTTGATGTTTCTTGGATTTGGGATATTAATTTCGATACTTTAAACAATGTAAAAAGAATTGTAACTGCTGGAACAAGAGGTTATGACATTGCTATTAGAATTAAAACATCAGGATTTGATGCAAATAAAATAGAAGCATATTTAGACCTAGAACAAGCTGTAAAGGCTTTATATACCAACACAACAAAAAAATATGTTATTGCAAATTATACTTCTTTACAGCCTACTAGAACAGAAATTTTGAAATTAAAATAGATATACATTAGTAATTGTTAATTTAGAGAAAAGTTATATAAATAGGAGTTGAAAATATCATGAAGGAATTAAAAATACTATACCTATACCCTGACATGCTAGAATTATATGGTGATTATGGAAACATACAAGTATTAAAATATAGACTTGAAAAACGTGGATTTAACTGTATTGTTGATAGATATTCTATTGGTGATGAAAAACCAGATTTTAAAAGTTATGATATCATCTTTGCAGGTGGTGGAGCTGACAATGAGCAAAGTATCTTATCAGAAGATTTAATTAAATATAAAGAAGAAATTAAAGAAGCTGAAAATGAAGGCGTATTCTTTTTACTAATTTGTGGTGCTTATCAATTATTTGGTAAATATTATAAAGGTGTCGAGGGAAATGTGATTCCTGGTTTGGAAATATTTCCTTATTATACAGAAGCTATCGCTGATAGAAAAAAAAGATGTATTGGAAATATTGTCCTTGATGTTACATTAAATGGTAAAGAAACTAAAGTTATCGGATTCGAAAATCATGGTGGACAAACTTATGATATTCCCACTCCTTTCGGAAAAGTTTTATTTGGAAATGGAAATAAATTTGGTGATACAGAAGAAGGATTTTTTAAAGAAAATGTCATTGCTACTTATTTGCACGGTCCTCTTCTTTCTAAAAATCCAGAGCTTTCAGATTATATTATTAAACATTGTTTAGATAGAAAATATCAAGAAAATATTACTTTAGAACCTTTAAATGATGAATTTGAAAATTTATGTAGAAAACAATTGTTAGATAGATTTTTGAATTAATGTCCAATTGGGGACGTTTCTGTTTGGGACATTTTTAATAATAATATAAAAAATAAAATAATATATAATAAAAATTTACATAAAAATGTCCCAAACAGAAACGTCCCCAATTGGTCATAATTTAAATTCTACTGGTTTATGTTCTTTTAAACTTTCTTGAACATCTAATATTCTTTGATTTGAAGAACCTCTAAATCTAAGACTTAAATCCTTTTTATCTTCTTCAAACTTACCATCTACCATAACATCTATATATTTCAACAGCTCTTTTGTGGTTTCATTATTAGGAGCCATTTTTTCTACAACATCTTTTTCAAAATCAAAGCCTGTATAACACCATATATTTTTGTCAGGGAATTTTTCTTTAACTTTTTTAACTAATGGTAAAAGTCCTTCTTGATTTTGTTTTTCTAAAGGTTCTCCTCCTAAAAGAGATAGTCCTGATATATAGTCATGATCTAAATAATTGATTACTTGATCTATTTGTTCATCTGTAAATTTATTACCATAATTAAAATCCCAAGCACATTCATTAAAGCATCCTTTACAATGATGATTACAACCACTTACAAATACGGATACTCTAACACCTTCACCATTTGCTACATCTACTCTTTTTATATCTGCATAATTCATATTCTATCCCTCTTTTCTCCATTTAGGTGAAATTTGGAACGTTTTGGCATGTCCCTAACGTTCCAATTTTTTTACTTTCTACACATCTATGCGTCAAAATCTTTGACTTCGTTAATGTATGTTTTTCTTATAAATGCATTACTCTTTGTTTAATTTCTTTTGTTTTACCTGCATTCCAGAAGTTTTCTCCTAGATATCCGCAAGTTCTTCTAACAACTGTCATTTTTGAATGATCTTTATTTCCACAATTTGGACATTCCCATTCATTATCTTTATTTAAGATAATCTCTCCATCGAATCCACAAACATGGCAGTAATCTGATTTTGTATTAAATTCAGCATATTGAATATTATCATAGATAAATTTAACAGCTGTTTCTAATGCATCAATATTTTTTTGCATATTTGGTATTTCAATATATGAAATAGCTCCACCTGAAGATATTTTTTGGAATTCACTTTCAAATCCAAGTTTTTCAAATGCATCAATTTTTTCTCTTACATCTACATGGTATGAATTTGTATAATATCCTTTATCTGTTACATCTTTGATTGTACCAAATTTTTCTTTATCAATTCTAGCAAATTTATAGCATAAGCTTTCTGCTGGTGTTCCATATAATGCAAATCCAATATTGGTTTCTTTTTTCCATCTATCTACAGTTTCTCTTAAATGTTTCATAACTCTAATTGCAAAATCATGTCCTTCTGGTGTTGTATGTGATACACCTTTGATTACTTTTGTCATTTCATATATACCAATATATCCTAATGAAATGGTTGAATATCCACCATATAATAATTTATCTATTTTTTCACCTTTTGCTAATCTTGCAATAGCACCATATTGCCAGTGAATTGGGCTAATATCTGAATGTGTTCCAAGTAATGCATAATGTCTACACATTAAAGCTTCTTTACATAGTTCTAGTCTTTCATCTAATAATTTCCAGAATTTATCTTCATCACCATCTGCAACAATTGCAACTTGTGGTAGATTGATGCTTACAACACCTTGATTAAATCTTCCTTCAAATTTGTAATTTCCATTTTCATCTTTCCAAGGTGATAAGAAACTTCTGCATCCCATTGGGCTAAACACATTACCTTCATAGTTTTCTCTCATTTTCTTAGCTGAAATATAATCTGGATACATTCTCTTTGCTGAACATTTAACAGCTAATTTTGTTAAATAATCATATTCTCCACCTTTTAAGCAGTTACATTCATCTAATACATATACTAGTTTTGGGAATGCTGGTGTAACATATATACCTGCTTCATTTTTAATACCTTGATATCTTTGTCTTAATACTTCTTCAATAATCATGGCATTTTCTTTGATATATGGATCTCCCTCTTCTAGATGTAAGAATAAAGTTACAAATGGAGATTGTCCATTGGTTGTCATCAAGGTGTTAATTTGATATTGGATAGTTTGAACTCCTGCTTTTAATTCTGCTTTTAATCTATCTTGTACCAAGTCCTCTATTATATTATCAGACAATTTTCCTTTATATTTTTTCTCTATTTCTGATTTGAATTTATTATAGCTTTTTCTTAAATATTTTCCTAAATGTTTTAAATCTACTGATTGTCCACCATATTGGTTACTTGCAACTGCTGCGATAATTTGTGTTGTAACTGTGCACGCTACTTGGAAACTCTTTGGACTTTCTATCATTTTTCCATTCATAACCGTTCCATTATCTAACATGTCTGATATATTAATTAAACAACAGTTAAAAATTGGTTGCACAAAATAATCAGCATCGTGGAAATGTAAAACTCCATCAGCGTCTGCTTTGGCAATTTTTTCTGGTAATAATAATCTTCTTGTTAAATCTCTTGATACTTCACCTGCAATATAGTCTCTTTGTGTTGAAGCAAGTAACGTATTTTTATTTGAGTTTTCTTCTGCTAGTTCTTTATTTTCATTTCTGATTAATCCTAATATCGTTTCATCAGTTGTATTTTGTTTTCTAACCAAAGCTCTCGTATATCTATATACAATATATTTCTTTGCTAGTTCATATTTTTCAATTTCCATTAATTTCTCTTCGATGATATCCTGGATATCTTCAACTAACATTCTCTTTTTATTTAAATCTTCTATATATTGAATAATTCCTTTTATATCTTCTTTATTTGCTCTCTCTTTTGGCTTTACCTCCTGATTTGCTTTTTCAATTGCTACTTGAATTTTTGCTCTGTCATAATCGACAGCTCTTCCATCCCTTTTAATAACTTTCATTTCACATTTCCTCCTTCGATTAGTATGGTTACATTATACCTCTACAATTTTTATTTTCCGTTGCAAAAGCAACACATTATGAAAAAAAACTTTTTCCAGTTCTTAATCTCTTTCACCTCTAAGTATTTTTCTTTTATTACAAATATGTTACAAAAATGTTACAAAAATATTTTTATGCTTTTGTTGCTTTTGCAACTTTTTTAATGTATAATGCTTATGTAATTTTAAAGGAGGAAAACTCGTGAATACTAAGTTTGATATAGAAAATTTCATTCTTGACTTTTCAAATTCTTGTCAAAAAAAGCAAAAAAAAGTCTTTAGCAAAAATGAAGTTGTTACAACTTATATTAAAAACCGAAATCAATTATGTATATTATTAGATGGAAATGCTGATTTAGTCCGTTATGATTTAAATGGTAATCGAACTATTGTAGAACATTTTTCAAAAAATGCTCTTTTTGGTGAGGTATTTTATACCATCACAACCAATAATGAATTATTAGTTGAGGCAAAATCAAATTGTACTGTTCTTTTCTATATCTATGATGACATTTTCCATAAATGTAGAAACAATTGTAAATTTCACCAAACCTTGTCTGAAAATTTACCACAATTGATTTTAAATAAAGTAACAGATTTAAATATGAGAATTGAATTATTAACCAAAAGGTCTACCAGAGACAAACTACTTGGCTATTTTTCTTTACTTTCTACTAGAAAGCTAAGTACTTCCTTTGAACTTCCTTTTTCTCTTACTGATTTAGCAGATTACTTAAGTGTTGACAGAAGTGCTATGATGAGAGAACTAAAATTGTTAAAAGAAGATGGCTTTATTGAAAAAATTGGAAATCGAATTATTTTGTTATATAAATAATGTCCAATTGGGGACGTTTCTGTTTGGGACATTTTTAAAAAATTCTATAAAATAAAAATGATATATAATAAAAATTTATTACATTCCTCGGCTAACATTACATCATAAAGAAAAATTAAAGGTATCTAATAGGCACCTCGAAACCGCAAGATTTGAGATTCTCCTATTAGATACCTTAATTTTTTCTAATATGATTTCATTCACATTCGTCATTCCATAAATTTTTATTATATATGATTTTTATAGAATTAAAGATTTACATAAAAATGTCCCAAACAGAAACGTCCCCAATTGGACAATATTTATTTCGTTGTTTGAATATAATTCCATGAATCTAGACACATATCTTCTAGGGTTTTTTCTGCTGTCCATCCTAATTCTTCTTTTGCTTTTTGAGGGTCTGCATAACAAGTTGCAATATCTCCTTCTCTTCTTGCTGTAATTTTATATGGTACTTTTTTGCCTGTTGCTTTTTCAAATGCTTTTACCATATCTAATACACTATATCCTTTTCCTGTTCCCAAATTGTAAATATATAATCCTTCTTTTTGTTTTTCTAATTTTTCTAAAGCTTTTACATGTCCTTTTGCTAAATCCACAACATGAATATAATCTCTAACGCCTGTTCCATCTGGTGTATCATAGTCATTTCCAAATACAGATAATTCTGGTAAAGTTCCTGCTGCAACACGTACAACATATGGCATTAAGTTATTTGGAATTCCTTGTGGTTCTTCTCCAATTAATCCACTTTCATGTGCTCCTACTGGATTGAAATATCTTAATATACATATATTCCATGTATTATCTGCATGATATGTATCTTTCAAAATTTGTTCAATAAATAATTTACTTGTACCATATGGATTTGTTGTTCCTCCTGTTTTACATTCTTCTGTTATTGGAATGGTTTCTGGATCTCCATATACAGTTGCTGATGAACTAAATATAAATGTTTTACAATTATATTTTCTCATGGTATCTAATAAAACTAATGCTCCTGAAACATTATTCATATAATATTCTATTGGTTTTTGAACTGATTCTCCTACTGCTTTAAATCCAGCAAAATTGATAACTGCTTCTATGTCATTTTCTTCAAAAACCTTTTCTAGTTTTTCTCTATCCATATAATTCATTTCATAAAATTTAAAATCTTTTCCTGTTATTTTCTTAATGGCATCTAATACACTTGGTTTACTATTAGAAAAATCATCTATGATAACAATTTCTTTTCCTGCATTTAATAATTCTACTGCTGTATGACTTCCTATAAATCCAGCTCCTCCTGGTAATAATATTGCCATAAAATCATTCCTTTCTTTTTCCATTATTTACGCTTATATTATATTACGATATTTCTCAAAGTACAAGCTTATTTCAAAAAATAGTAAATTCTTAGATTCCAATTCAAAGATTCAACCATATGATAGCAGTAATATATCCTATAAAAAATGAATCGATTTTGCGTATCTAAATTTGAAGTTAGAATCTTTGAATGTGAACTTTATTTTTTTATTGCGCATTTAATACCATTCCATCTTTTGTGTCTTTTACTTCATATCCTTTTTCTTTGATTAAATCTCTTAATCTATCTGACTCTGCCCAATTTTTTTCTTGTCTTGCCTGTTTTCTTTCTTCTACAAGTTTTAAAACTTCTTCTGGAATTTCTATTTCTTTATTTATCTCTTCTTTATCAATTTTAATTCCTAATACTGTGTCAAATTTTAATAATAATTCTGCAATCTCTGGTGATTTTTTTGGATATTTGATTACTTCCCATACAAAACTCATAGCCAAAGGCATATTCATATCATCATTAATGGCTTTATGGAATTCATTTTCTAATCTATCTAATTCTTTTTTATCTTCTTCATTTAAAGTATCTGTTCCATTTTTATTTGCTTGATAACCATTTCTTAATCTTTCTAATGATTTTGAAGATGCTTCTATTCCTTCCCATGTAAAGTTTAATTTATTTCTATAACTAGATGTATAGCATAATAATTTATATACCAATGGGTCATATCCTTTTTCTTTAATATCTTTTAGTAAATATACATTCCCTAAACTTTTTGACATTTTACCACCATTGATTAATAAATATTCTCCGTGTATCCAATAGTTAGCAGGTATTTTTCCACATACACCTTTACTTTGTGCAATTTCATTTTCATGGTGTGTTGGTATTAAATCAATTCCTCCTGTATGAATATCAAATTGTTCTCCTAAATGTTTCCTAGACATGGCAGAACATTCAATATGCCAACCTGGATAACTTGGTCCCCATGGGCTATCCCATTTCATCAAATGATTTTCTGGAGCTTTTATCCATAAAGCAAAATCATATGGATTTTTCTTTTCTGGGTCCACATCGACTCTTGCTCCTGCTTTTTGTTCTTCTACATTTAAATTTGATAAAACTGGGTATTTATCTAATTTAGAAACATCAAAATAGATAGCAGTTGATGTTTCATAAGCATATCCTTTTTCTACAAGTTCTTTTACATATTCTAACATTTCTGGAATGTACTCTGTTGCTTTACAAATCACTTCTGGAATCTCTATATTTAAATCTTTTAAATCATCAAAAAATAATTTTGTGTAATGCTCTGCTATTTCTAATGGTGTTTTATGTTCTTCTCTAGCTGATTTAATCATCTTGTCCTCTCCTTCGTCTCCATCAGAAACCAAATGCCCTACATCTGTTATATTCATAACATGCTTAATTGTATATCCATTATATTTTAACATTCTTCTTAAAACATCTTGAAATATGTTTGTTCTCATATTTCCAATGGTTGCATCTTTGTATACAGTTGGTCCACATGAATATATTTTAACTTCTTTTTCGTTGATTGGCTTAAATAGATCTTTTTCTTTTGTTAATGTATTATATAGATATATATCCATTGTTTTATCATCCCTTTCTTGTAGAATATATCTTAGTGTATTTTGTTTTTTGCTCATGTATTCTGGTTTCAAATTGAGATGTGAATTTTCTCTTCACATCTCAATTTTATTTTTATATTTTTTGTTATGGAACTACATTCTCTGATGGTGTTGTCGTATTTCCTTCATTTGTGCTTCCTCCGTTCCCTCCATTAGGACCATTTCCATTACCCCCTGATGGATTTTCTCCAGAAGTATTTCCTGTTCCTCCAGTTGTTGTATTTCCTCCACTTGTTGAGTTTGTTGTATTAGTTGTATTGGTTGTATTTGTTGATGGTGTTGTATTTGCTGGAGGTTCTTCTTCTTTCGGTTTTGTATGCAATGTACAAACTCCATTAATTCTTGTTCCAGATGCTCTTGCACCATTCATTGGAGTCCATAAATCTAATTGTTCTTTTGGAAGAACTGCTCCATAATAATTTTGTCTAACATCACAATATTGTGAACAATATTCTGTTGCAACCAAACCTGATTCAGAACAAATTGTTTGACTTCCATGTCCTTCACATTGTTCTGGTAAATTGTCTTGTGTAAAGATTTCTGTATATTTATTGCTACATCCTGTTGTTGCTAAACATCCTGTTGTTCTACATACAGTTTGTTCTACTATACCACTTGGTCTTGTAAAGGTTGCATTTTCTAAATCTTCATGAATTGCTGTCATAACCCCATCCCAAATGTTACCTGCTGGATTTCCCGAATAATGTACTGTTTCTGGTTGATCATATCCAAACCAACATGCACCTGCATAATATGGAGTAAATCCACATAACCATCTGTCATAATCATCATCTGTTGTTCCTGTTTTTGCTGCTACATCCATTCCACTGATTGCACAATATGTTGCTGTTCCTCCAGATTTTACAGGTTCTTGTAATATAGATTTCACAATATAAGCATTTTGTTCTGATATTACTCTTGTTTGTTCTTGTTTTGGTGTTAATACAGTATTACCACTAGAATCTACCACTTTTGTATAGAAGGTTGGCGTAATATATACACCATCATTTGCAATTGTACTATATGCTGCTGCCATTTCTAATGTTGTAGCACCATTCGTTGTTCCTCCTAATGCTAAAGATAAATCTGCATCTTCATCAGCATTAATATGACTAAGTCCCATCTTATTTAAGTATTCTATAGATTTGCTTGGTGATAATTCTCTCATAATTTTTACTGCTGGTACATTTAAAGATTTCGCAATAAAGTATCGTATATTTACTGAGCTATTACTATATGTTCCACTTTGATTTTTTGGAACATAATTTCCTCCAAAATCTGTTTGTTGATCCATATAAGCTGTGGCTGCTGTTATGACTTTTTCTTCTAATCCTGGTGCAATAACCGCTATTGGTTTTATAGAAGAACCTGTTTGTCTAACACTTTGTGTTGCTCTATTTAATCCTCTTGAATCTGTTTTTTCTCCTAATCCTCCAACTGTTCCTACTACATTTCCTGTTTTATAATCAATGACTACCATTGCTGCTTGAGAATGGTCATTTTTCTTTTCTCCCGTTTCCTTATTGACATCTCTTCCATCAACTATATATTTATCTTTTGCAAATTCTTCTTCCATTTGTGCTTGAATATTAGGGTCTACTGTTGAATAAATAGTAAGACCACTACTATATACATAATTTTCAGCAAACTGTTCTGACCAATCTTTTTCTTCCACAAATTGGTCTATGACTTGATCTAATAAAGCTTCTGTATGATATGAATATGAAGATGTTGTTGCAATTTGTCCTTTTTGAAAATTCAATCCTGCATCAACTTCTGCAATTGCTGCATCATATTCTTCTTGACTATTGATATATCCTAATTCATTCATCTTGTTTAAAGCTACTTTTGTTTGCTTTTTGATTAATTCTGTGTTATCTGTTGTTTCATCAAATGGATTGTATCTACTTGGGGAACTATTAATTCCTGCCATATAAGCACATTCTGCTAATGTTAAATCTTTTGCACTTTTATTAAAATAGTATTCTGCACCTAATTCAACACCATGTAAATTTCCTTCTCCACCAACATATAATATATTTAAGTATAGCTCTAAAATTTGGTCTTTAGAAATCATTCTTTCTACTTGATAAGCTTTTGCCCACTCTCTTACTTTTCTCATGATACCAGCTATACCGCTTCTCTCATCATCTTGTGTAATATTTTTTACTAACTGTTGTGTAATAGTACTTCCACCATAAGAACTATTTCCTAATAAAGTTTGTAAGATTGCTCCTGCCGTTCTTTTTATATCCACACCATGATGCTGATAAAATCTTTCATCTTCCATAGCCACATAGGCTTTTGGCAAATATTCTGCCATATCTTCAAGTGTAATGATTTTTCTCTTTTCATCACCACTTAATTCTGCAATCACTGCACCATTCTGATCTACAATAACAGAATTTGCTGAAGCAACTGTTAATTCCTCTTTCGTAATTTCAAAATCATCACCAAATAGTCCAAAAAATACGCCTGCTACAACACCTGCTCCAATGACACATAATAATAAAAATACTAATATAAAAATTTTAATTGCCATCATCAATTTTGGATGTCTTGCTGAAAATTTTCCTTCATTATTTTTTGATTTTTTTCCTTTAGCTTTTCTATTTGTATTTTGTGTTTGCACTCTTTTTGTTGCTCTTGTGTCTCTTTTATTTGCTGAATTTGTTTTTCTTCTTTTCTTTGCGTTCTTCATATTATATTTTCTTGTTGTTTCTCTATCACTACTTTTTCTATTACTACTTGGCATATGTTTACCTCCTTGCCAATTTCACTTTGTATTATTCTATTTTCATACTTATTCAAGTTTCAGAAAATCGATATCTACATTATATTATATTTTATAAAAAAAGGAAAGTATTTGCTAAAATTTTTATATTGAAATGCAGTTGTTCAAATAATCGTTTTGACTCCTTTTAAATATTGAATGGTTACTGCATCTCTTTTTATTTTTTTAAACATTTCTTCTAATGGTTGATTTTTGTGCTGTATAGCTTCATATATATCTTTAGCTGAAAACTTTTCTAAATGTGGATTTGTTTTCCAATCGATTTCATAATCATTAATATTTAATCCATTAAATCGTTTATTGGTTATTTTTACATTTCCTTTAAAATTAATAATTGTCGCTGTATTGTAAATGGTATATCGATTTATCAATTCTGTTGGAAAATCTAAATTTAATATAATGTTAGTTTTTGATAAAATTTTCCTTTTATTATTTCCTACATTAATAAAAATTCCTTGTTCTTCTGAAATTTTTTCTTCAATATTCTTAAAATGATTAATATGATTCGTAACAATTTTCACATATTTATATTTACTAACCAATTTTTCAATTGCATAAATTGCTAAATCCGAAATATCATTTACCAAAATTCCAATTTTTGTTTCTTCTTCTTTTATCTTTAACTTTTTAATTATGTATTCTAAAACATCAAAAAGTAACATTTGAAATAACCATCTTCCATCTACGATTTCATAATTATATGAATATAGATAATTCATATAAGCTTCCTGTTGTTTGACTTGCTTGCTTAGTACTAATTTTTTGCTATTGGTTTTATCTAAAATTGTTTTTGTTTTTATGGCTAACTTATATGCTGTTTTTTCATCTAAACTTGTACTTAAGATTGGTAAAATAATAGTATCATTTTCTAATTTTACAATATGGAAAAATTCTGCAAATTTACTAGGCTTGTCAGTTTCTTTTATATAATACATAAAAAATCACCTCATATACTTTTCTATTTTAAGTATATTAAGGTGGTTTTCATTATAGAACTTATAGTTTTTAACTCAGCCTAATGCACAAATGATAAGTATTTATAAATTATTTCATTACTCGGCTCAATACGATATTTAAGAATTTGTAACATAATTTATAAATACTTATCACTTGTGCATTAAGTTAATCTATAACTGTAATTTTTAATCAATAACAATATCTCTTTTTAAAAATTTATCTTTTACAATCCCAATTCCTATAAATTGTTGATTACTATAGATTTTATAAATGCCATCTTGTAAATCAAAACTTAATTTCACACCATTTAACAATAGCTGTAACTTCCTTTCGCTCAAATGAATCTCTTCTAGGTTTTTAAACAAATTTTCAATCGTTATCATATGTTTTTCTATGGTTTCTTTAGTCAAATTTTCAAGATTTACAGACTGGTCAATTGTAAATGTTCCCACTTTTGTTCTTTGTAATTCTTTCATATATCCCACTGTTCCCATTTTTTTTGCAATATCTTCACACAAACTTCTGATATATGTACCTTTTGAACAACTTACCTCAAATTGAATTTCACAATTTTTTTTATCAATTTTTAACAGTTTGATATCATATATAGTGATTTTTCTTGCCTTAACTTCCACTTCTTGTCCTTTTCTAGCATATTCATATAATTTTTTTCCATTTACTTTTATTGCAGAATAGACAGGTGGTATTTGTTCTTGTTCTCCTAAAAAACTTTCTAAAACCGTTTTTACTTCTTTTTCTTCTAGCATGTTTTCATTAACAGTTTCTTCTTGTATAATCTCTCCTTCTTCATCTCCTGTACTTTTTTGGATGCCCAATTTTAAAAGCACTATATATGTTTTATCATGATTCATTAAATATTTAGAACACAAAGTTCCTTTTCCAATTAATATTGGTAATACTCCTATTGCTAATGGATCTAGTGTTCCTGTATGTCCTACCTTTTCTCCTGTCATTTTCTTTATTTTTGCTACAATATCATGTGATGTATATCCTTTTGATTTATTAACAATTATGATTCCGTTCATAGTTTGACCTCTTTCTATAATTAAGATGACCTTTAGACATATCTAAAATTTTGCATTTTTCTTATTATATATGCAAAAAAAACATAAGTCAAATCCTACTTTTTCTATTATAAATATAGAATTGAACGGAATGAATTATGACTATAAGCATTAATTACTGTATATGCCCTAATGGATGTATAAAAAATACTTACATCATAACCTCCTCCTCTATCTGTACAAGGAGTAGATGTCTTCTTTGTATACGTTTCTGTTGTCCACTCATAACAATTACTTGACATATCATATATGTTACATTGTATATCTCCAGATTCTCCTGATTTTTGTAATTTACTATTTAAAGTAGTTTGTCTTGAATAATTTTCTAACCCATATTTTTGTATGAATAGTATTGCTGTATCCCATGCATAGCTATTCATTAAATCACTATTAACACCATTATATAAATCTTGACATGCTGTAGATGCATTGGCTTGCGTAATATTACTCACTATCGTTTTTCCATACTTACTTTCAGCTTTATTAAATTCTCCTTCACTTGCTTCAAATCTTGCTATATAATATCCTCCATTTTCTTTTACACTACTTATAAAATCTTTTATATCTTTTGCTACTGTATTTGTATAACCACTGGCTAAATGTTCTTCTTTTGTTTCCTCTACACAATCTCCTGTATATGTCATTGGAACTCCACTACTACTAAAATCATATCTTCCCAATAATATTTTTTCTTTGTTTTGTACTTCTTCTATAGAACCATCTTCACCTAATATTCCATCTACTGGTATCCATACATATTGATTCCCATTTTTTAAATTATTTAAGTCATCTCCTTCTACATCAGAAATTACAAATCCCTCTTCTACAGTTGTACCTTCTACATGATAAAATCCATTTGGAATTGGCACACTACCTACCACAATTTCATATCCATCTATTGTCACTGTTGCAGGTAAAGTTCCTATTCTATTTGTATCTGATAAAGACTTCTCTTTATAGGTTATTCCTTCTATTTGTTTCAAATTTGCATTCAAATTATCTATATTTATTTTCCCATCTGTTCCAATACTTCCTATTTCTGCTATATTTACTTGTTCTTCTGCATTCACTCTTTTCGTCTCTTCACTGGCTTGCCTTGCTTTGGTTATGATACTACTATCTCCTGTTAGTGTAGCTATCGTTATCCCAGCTAAAATCAATAGTATAATAATTGTGATTACTAAAGCAATAAGTGTAATAGCTTTATCTTTTTCACAATGCTTTTTTTCTTTTTGAAATTTTAAAAATGCTTCTTTTCTACAGCTTTCTTTCATATTTGTTTTTCTCCCTTCTTTTGTTTTTTTACAGTTAAATTATGCTCTTTTTTCTTAAAGTATTTCCTCTTTTTTCTTTTTTTATACTTTTTATATATTTTTTACTATTTCATAAAAGCCATATAGTTTTTTTAAGCATTTTTTCTATCAACAAAAAAATAGTAAAATAATATCATTTCAATACTATTTTACTATTTTTCAATTATTTGAATTTTATGTACTTTTCCTTAAGTTCAATTTTATATCACTTTTTTTATTTCTTTTATTAATTTTTCTTTTACTTGTTCAACTGTTCCTGGAACCACTGCACCTGCTGCTCTTGGATGTCCTCCACCACCAAAAATATAACAAATATCAGAAACATTAATATTTGAACTATTTCCTGTTCTCATAGAAACTTTATATAAATTTTCTTCTCTTTCACGAATGAATACAGACACTTTAACCCCTTCTATACTTCTGCCACTTTCAACAATGCCTTCATGGTCTCCTGGTTCTGCATGTACATCTTCTTCATCCTTTTTCGTAATATATGTAAAAGCAATTTTTTCATCTTCTAACAATTCTAATCGATTCATTGCTCTTCTTAATAATTCAAAATTAGATTTTCTTCTTGTTTCTAATACTCTTTGATAAATATCAGATATGTTTACACCTTTTCTTAATAATTCTGCTGTAAATTCAAAAGTTTCTGCTGTTACACTAGAATACTTAAATCCACCTGTATCAGTGATAATTCCTGTTACTATACAACTTCCTATTTCTGCATCAATATCAATATCAAAATATTCAAACATGCCTGCTAAAATTTCACAGCATGCAGGTGATGCTGGATTTACAAAATTCAAGTCTCCATACATCATATTGCTACTATGATGATCAATTACGATTGTCTTTTTGGCTTTTTCAAAATATTCTCTTCCTACCAATCTTTTTAAATCAGCACAATCCAATGAAATCGCTAAGTCATATGTTTCAATATCTGTAGATGTTTTTACTGTGTTTGCACCTGGTAAAAAAGCAAATGTCCTTGGGAATTCTTTTACAATAACATCTACTTTTTTATCCATTTTCTTTAAAGCCAAATTCATTGATAACATGCTTCCAACAGCATCTCCATCTGGTGTTTCATGTGCCATTATAGCAATGGTTTCTGCTTGTTTTATTTCTACTAAAATATCATCTAAGGTCATTTTTATTCCTTCCCTTTCTCTTCTTTTTTAGGCATGATCTCTTTCAAAATAGAGTCAATTTTTGCACCATATTCAATAGAATCATCTAATTCAAAGATTAATTCTGGTGTATTTCTTAAATTAATTCTTTTTGCCAATTCACTTCTGATATATCCTGATGATTTTTTTAGTCCTGCTAATGTATCTTTTACATTTTTTGAATTTAAAATACTAACATATACTTTAGCAAATTTCAAGTCATTTGTTACTTTTACTTTCGTAACACTAATCAATCCTGTTACACTTGGATTTTTTAATTCATATCCAATAATTTGGCTAATTTCTTTTCTATATTCTTCATCAATTCTCCCTAATCTTGGGTTTTCTTTTCCTTGCATATATTTCTCTCCTTTATAAAGTAATTTCACCTTTTGTTTCTTGTTGTAATTTTCTATCTATTTCATAAGTTAGTATGCTTTGTTTAGCTAATTCAATTGTTCGTATATCTCCTACTTTCAAACTTTTTAGATATTCTTCTTGTAATTTTTTTCTTGCTGCCTGTACTTCATCTTCTTTCTTTTGCGCTTTCTTTTCTGCCTTTCTCATTTTTCCGATTATTCTTTCAATCTGTTTTTTTTCTGCTTGTATTTGTTCATGTCTTCTAGTTTCGCTAAGTTGTTTTTCAACTTTTTTTGCATATTTACTCAAAATAGGTTCATCTCCTTTTTACTATATAAGAAAAATGCGTCTTTCATTGTCAATACATCAAATTTCTTTTTTACATTGGATAAAAAGGAAAAATTATCTTTTCCTTTTTATCTCTTAATTTCTTCCATAACATATACTTCAATGATGTCTCCTTCTTTAATGTCATTATAATCTTCAATTTGCATTCCACATTCAAAACCTTTTGTAACCTCTTTTACCTCATCTTTAAATCTCTTTAAGGTTGCTAAATGTCCATCATGGATAACAATATTATCACGAATAACTCTTACGCCTGCATTTCTTTCGACTTTTCCATTTAATACATAAGCACCTGCTACAGTTCCTACATTTGAAATTTTGAAGATTTGTCTTACTTCTACATTTCCAATTACTTTTTCTTCATATTTTGGTGCTAGCATTCCCTTCATAGCAGCTTCTACATCTTCTATTGCTTGGTAAATAACAGAATATTGTTTAATTTCAACTTCTTCTTTTTCTGCCATTTCTTTTGCTGTATGATCAGGTCTTACATTAAATGCAATGATAATCGCATTTGATACTTTTGCAAGTGTTACATCTGATTGGTTAACAGCTCCTGCTGCACTATGAATAACTTTTACTCTAACTTCTTCATTTTGTAATTTTTCCAATGATTGTTTTACAGCTTCCACAGAACCTTGTACATCTGCTTTTACAATTAAGTTTAGTACTTTTAATTTTCCTTCTTCCATTTGGCTAAATAGATTATCTAAAGTTACTTTTGTCACACTATTGATTGCTTTTTCTCTTGCTTGACGTTTTCTTCTTTCTATTAAATGTTTTGCCATTTTTTCATTTTTAACTTCATAGAATGTATCTCCAGCTTCTGGTACATCTGTTAATCCCATGATTTCAA
Source organism: Bacillota bacterium (assembly GCA_963929465.1). Lineage (GTDB taxonomy): Bacteria > Bacillota > Clostridia > TANB77 > CAG-508 > CAG-269. The sequence continues at coordinate 12,138 of CAWVJG010000013.1, read as the reverse complement.
CTGGTGTAGATGGTCCTGCTGATTTTACTTTTTTACCTTTATCATTTGTCATAGCTCTAATTCTTCCGATTGATGAACCAACTACAATCGTATCTCCTACATCTAATGTACCTCTTTGTACTAACATAGTTGCAATTGCACCTTTTGCTTTATCTAGTCTAGCTTCTATAACTGCACCTTTTGCTTGTTTATGTGGATTTGCTTTTAATTCTAATACATCTGCTTCTAATAATACCATTTCTAATAATTGGTCTATATTTTGATGTTTCTTAGCAGAGATTGGAACATAAATCGTATCTCCACCCCATTCTTCTGGTACCAATTCATATGCCATTAATTCTTGTTTTACTTTATCAATATTGGCATCTGGTAAATCAATTTTGTTAATAGCAACAATAATTGGAATTCCTGCTGATTTTGCATGGTTAATGGCTTCAACTGTTTGAGGCATAACACCATCATTTGCAGCAACTACTAAGATAGCAATATCTGTAATTTGTGCACCTCTTGCACGCATTGCTGTAAATGCTTCATGTCCTGGTGTATCTAAGAAAGTAATTTCTCTATCATTAATTTTTACCATATATGCACCAATGGCTTGTGTAATTCCTCCAGCTTCTCCTTCAATGACATTTGTTTTTCTGATTGCATCTAAAAGAGATGTTTTTCCATGGTCTACATGTCCCATAACAACAACTACTGGTGGTCTTGGTACTAAATCTTCTTCTCTATCTTCAGATTCGTCAAATAGAATATCTTCCTCTGTTACTGTTTCTTTCTTTGTTGCTGTAATACCAAATTCTTGAGCAATTAAATATGCCGTATCAAAATCAATTTCTTGATTAATCGTTGCCATAACACCAAAACCTAATAACTTTTTAATAACTTCTGCTGTTGTCTTTTTCATTTCTGCAGCTAAGTCTTTTACTGTAATGGTTTCTGGAATTTCTATATCTGTTAATTTAAAGATTTTTTGTTTTGTTCTTTCTTCTTGATTTTGATTTTTCTTTTTCTTTCCTCTTCTTCCTCTTTCTGTTGTTAAATCATAATAATCTAACATGCCACCTTCTTGATCATCAAACATATTGGATAATTGATTTGCTGTTTTTAATGTTTTTAATTTTCCTTCATCAAAATTGCCATTATTAGAATTTCTTCTATTTTTTGACTTTTTGGTATTTTTATTTTCATCAAATTTATTGTTATTTTTCTGCTTATCAATATTTTTATTATATTCTCTTACATTTTCTTTTTCTACCACTTCTGTTGCCATAATATTTTTTATATTTTTCTCAATACCTTTTTCATCAAGTGGTCTTTTTCCATATCGATCATTATTATTGGCATTTCTATTATTGAATTTACCATTATTTCTATTAAAATTATTTGTATTATTATTAAAACCATTATTTTTTCTTTGATTATTATAATTATTGTTTCTATTTTGATAATGATTATTCATATTATTGTTATTTACTCTTACATTTTTTGTCTCTGTTTTCATATTCTTATTTTCTTCAACCTTTTCTGGAACTTTGATAGATTTTTCTTCTTGAACAGTTTTCATTTCTGGTTTTGTTTTTACTTCTTCTTTGACAACTGTTTCACTTTTTGCTTCTGTTTTTTCTTCTTTTTTAACTTCCTTTTTTACCTCTTCTTTCTTTGGTTCTGGTTTGTTTAATCCAAATAATTCACTAACTGTCATTGGTTTATTTGGCTTATTTCTATACACAATGTTATAATCTTTATTTGCTTTTCTCTCAACAAAACCAATATTGCTATTTCGCTTTTCTTCTTTTTTTACAACCTCTTTATTTTTTTCTACTTCATCTTGTGCAATAATAACTTCTCTTCTAATGATAACAGGTGTTTCCTTTTTGGTTTCTTTTTTAGCTTCTTTTTTAGTCTCTTTATTTTCTGCACTTTTCTTATTTTCACCATTTTTCTTTGTTATTGCTTCTTCTATTCTTTTTGCCTCCTCTTCCTCTACACCACTCAAATGACTTTTGGCTTCAATATTCAGATTGTTAGCAATATCTAAAACCTCTTTACTTGTTAAATTAAATTTTTTTGCTATTTCGTGTATTTTTATTTTACCCAAGAGCTTCACCCCCATTGTTTATTTTTTCTATTTCTTTAGATAAATTTATATCTTGTATACCAAGTATTGCTTTATTTTTCTTTCCAATGGCTTTACTTAATGTTTCTATATCTGCTATTTGTATCATTGGTATATGAAACTGTTCACATATTTTTTTAAATTTATCTTTCGTTCTATCTGATGAATCCTCTGCTAGAATCACTAACTTTACCGTTTTCTTTTTTATACTATTTTCTACGCTGTCTGCACCAAAAGCTATTTTTCCGTGCTTTTGCAGATAATCCAATTAAACCTAATATTTTCTTATTTACCAAGTATGACACCTCTTAAACTTTCATAAATTTCATCTGATATATGTATATCTAATACTCTTTCTAATCTCTTTGATTTGATTACTTTTTCTAGGCAGTTTATATCATCACAAATATATGCCCCTCTGCCTTCCATCTTACCAGTTCTGTCTACATGTATCTCGTTTTCTTTATTTTTTACAATTCTAATTAATTGATTCTTGTCTTTTTTCTCATTACATCCCATACAAGTTCTTTGTGGTATCTTTTTCACATAAAAACCCCCTTTTATTGTATGTTCTTGAATTCTAATTATTCTTCATTTTCTGCTTCTTGTTGATTTTCTTCTATTGTTTCCTCATTTTGTGTTTCAGCTTCTTCTTGTGCTTTCATTAACATCTCTCTAAATTGTGTTTCTGATTTAATATCAATTTTCCAATTTGTTAATTTAGCGGCTAATCTTGCATTTTGTCCTGATTTTCCAATAGCAAGTGATAATTGGTCATCTGGAACAATGACTTGTGCAAATTTTTCTTCTTCTTTTATATCTACTGCTAATATTTGTGCTGGTAATAATGCTGAAGATATATAGATGGATGGGTCTTCATTCCATTCAATCACATCTATTTTTTCTCCATTTAATTCATTGATAACATTTTGAATTCTAACACCTTTTTGTCCTACACAAGAACCAACTGGATCAATATTTGGATCTGGAGAATATACAGCTACTTTACTTCTATATCCTGGATCTCTTGATACACTCTTAATTTCTATAACACCTTCATAAATTTCAGGTATTTCAAATTCTAATAATTTTCTGACAAAGTCTGGATGACTTCTAGATACGATAACTTGTGGTGCTCCTTTTGCTCCTCTTTCTACATCTAGTACATATCCTTTTATTTTATCATTTACTCTATAGGTTTCTGTAGGTACTTGTTCTTTTGTTGGCATAATTCCTTCTAGTCTTCCTAAGTCCATTACCACAATGTTTTTGTCTGCTTTTTGGATAATTCCTGAAACAATTTCGCCTTTTCTATCATTAAATTCTGTGTAAATAATTTCTCTTTCTGCTTCTCTTAATTTTTGAATGATAACTTGTTTTGCTGTCTGTGCTGCAATTCTTCCAAAGTTTCTTGGAACAATTTCTACTTCTACTGAATCTCCGATATTGACATCTTTATTAATTTTTTTTGCATCTTCTAAACTAATTTCTAATGCACTATCATTTGCATGCTCCATTACTTCTTTAATAGAATATACATGTGTTGCACCTGTTTGTGGATCCATTACCACTTTTACATTATCTAATGCATCAAAATTTCTTTTATATGCTGTTAATAATGCTGTTTCAATTGATTCTAATAAATATTCTTTTTTGATTCCTTTTTCTTTTTCTAATTCTTCTAAAGCTAATATTAATTCTTTATTATCGATTGCTGGCTCTTTTGCTTTGCTTTTGCTTTTCATTTTTTCACATTCCTTTCTTACTTTCTCAAATTAGATTGGAAAAGAATTAAATTTCCATTCTTTTTCAATCCCAATGATATACAGTTTTAATTTGTGCTACACTCTTTCTTTCAACTTTTATATCATCTTCTAAAATAATATATTCTTCATCAAAATCTTTTAATATTCCTTGGTATTCTTTATTTCCCAATGCATCTTTTTTGAATAATTTGATAGCAATTTCTTTTCCTTTATTTTGTTCCAAGTGTTTATCTTTTCTTAACACTCTTTCTATCCCTGGTGATGATACCTCTAAGAAATATTGCTCTTTAATATAGTTTGCTTCATCTAGTAAATCAGATATTTCATCATTTACTTTTTCACAATCTTTTAAGTCAATTCCTTCTGGTTTATCAATATAGATTCTTAGGAAATAATTTTTTCCTTCTTTTACATATTCTACATCATATAAGTCATACCCTATGTTTTCTATTTTTTCTTTTAATAGGTTTTCAACTTTTTCTTCTATATTTGCCAAGAAGTTTTCCTCCTTTTTTTCAAAATTTAAGAGTGGGATTTGTTCCCACTCTCTCGCTCTTGTTGTTTTCCTTATATATTATACCCACTTTTTACCAAAAATGCAAGGTTTTTTCAAAAAAAATTATATATCCTTAATTAAACGTCAATAAAAAAAGTATCTAGACAAAATTGGTCAGACACATCTGACCAATTTCGTTCTTAATTATCTTCTTCATTTTCTTTTATATCTATATGCAAATTTAAGTCTTCTTCTGTTGGCAATGCTTCCATAATATCTTTTGGCAATATTTCAAAAGAAGATACGCCTATTGGATTTTCGACACTGTTTAATGAATATTCAACTGTTAATCTATTCTTTCCTTTGCATAGTATTAATCCTATTGTGCCATTATCTTTATCTGTTTTTAATATGTTATTTACAGCATTTATATAAAAGTTCATTTTTCCTGCATACTCTGGTTTAAATTCTCCTATTTTCAATTCAATTACTACATAACATCTTAATTTTAAATGATAAAATAACATATCTATAAAATAGTCTGTATTATCTACTGTTATTTTATATTGATTTCCTACAAAACTAAATCCCTTCCCTAGTTCAATCAAAGTATCTTTAATTCTTTCAACTAAAGCGTCTTCAAGTTCCGTTTCCATATATTTTTCTTTTAATAATGGTAAATTAAATATATATGGGTCTTTTTGCATATTATTTGCTAAATCACTTAAAGGAGGAATCAATTTCTCTTTGAAGTTATTATCCTTAATTTGCTTTCCTTGTCTTTCATACAATTTTGTATCAATTTGAACTGCCAAAACATCAACAGACCAGCCATTTTCCACACACTTTTCCATATACCATAATCTTTCATCTGTAGCTTTTACTTTATCTAAAATAAGCATATTGTGCGACCATGGAATTCGTGCAGATGCTATCTGCACTTTTTCATCTGTACTTAATTCCTTATAAAACTTTTTCATATTTTTTATATTTCTTACTGAAAAACCCTTTATGTTTGGAAATTCAACTTTCATTGCAATACTTAAATTTTCTATAAATTTATTACCCCAAGAAGATTTTTCATATACTAATTTTCCCACATAATAATATAAATCTATTAGCCTTTTATTCGCATCGCTCATTATTAATGTTTGTGTTTTATAAATTTCACTTTTTATGCTTTCTACAATTTGTTTAAAATCTTTTTCTAACATTTTATTTTCTTCCACATAATCACTCTTTTCATTTTTGATTTTTTATATTTTTATACCTTCAGCTGTTTATATTTTCCAATTTGTGCAGACGGCGTCTGCACAATTTAATGTTATATAAGTATTATAACATTTATTTTTTTTAAATTCATTAAAAATATGAAAAAAACAAATTTATATTATTAAAATATCAAAAAAGATGAAATTGTATTTATTTTTTACAATTCATCTTTTAAATATGTGAAGATTTTATTTTTACTAAATTGTTGTTAGGAGGAAACCTTTGCTATTACTACATTTTATTTTTTCGTCATAAGAGAACAAAATTACAATAAAACTTTTGCTTTTTATAGAAAACAAATAAATAGATTTTATAACTAAAAACTTTTATTTATATTTTATCCAAATTTAAACTATAAAACATATATAAAATAATGTCCTATAACTTCTCTAGTTATAGGACATTATTCCTTATTTAATATGCAAAATACCTTTTAACTTTTTTATAAATTTAGTAAAGAAACTTTCTTTCACCTCTACTAAATCTACATCTTCTTGTACTGGTTGCTCTTGTTGAATCGTTTTTTGGGTTTTGTTTTTAAATATATTATCTGGATTATATTTTTCTTTTAATTCCTCTTGATATTTTTCTTCATTTTGTTTTAATGTCTTTATATAATTTTCTTTTTGTTCGGCATCACACCAATAATTCATATATATTGTTGCCAAAATATCTTTTGTTTTTTCTTTTAGATTCATTTCTTTTATCTTTTTTGAATGATCTAAATGAGGTATATAACTATCTGATTTGTTTTTTTCTAAAAAATCTTTGAATTTTTTTGGTATCTTGTCTGTATATGATTTATCCATATGCTTTAATATATCTAAAGTTTCTGTTATGCCTTCGCTAAATTCTAAACTACTCATAGTTCTCTCCTTTGTTTATTTCTAACTATTTTTTATCATTTTGTTTCTTGATCAGGATTTATCTCTGGGTTATCATTTCCTATTTCGTTATTTCCAACTTGGTTATGAATGGTTTCTGTAACATCGTTTACATTTTCTGGTCTTCTATCTGAAATAACCTCTTCTATTTCTGAAATATCATGTGTATTTGGATTTAAACTTATTTTAACCTCTTTACCATCTTTATCAGTACAATATTTTTCCAACACTTCATCATCTTCAGATTTAGCAAACTCTACTTTATCATAATTTATACAATCATCTGGATTTACCAATGCTTGTAAATCTTCTGGATAAATATCATAAATGCTAGGTGCTTCTGTTGCTGAAACCGTATCATAAAACTCATCCTTAGATATTCTTTCTCCCGTATTTGGATTAAAATATTTTTCACTAACAGTTGTAACAAACCTTCCATTTGTAAATCTATCATTTGAATACAAATCAAAAATATTTTTTCCATCTACTTTTAAACTTTCTTCATATATTTTTTCGCTACCTTCATCTTGTTTGTGATAATAATAGTTATATACTTCATTTTCACCTGTTTCATCATATTCAATTACTTTTTGTTCTACACTTCCATACTCATCTTCTGGATATCCTTGTATTTCAAGGTGTTTTTTACCATTTTCTCCATAATAAGCTGTTCTTTTCCAATTAGACTTTTCAAAGTCTTCAAGACGTCCTAATTTTTCTTCTGCTTTAATTAATTTTCCATTTTCATCATAAAATTCTGTCGTTCTTTCATCAATATCTTTAAAATCGTTAATCTTTTTTTCTATTTCTCTAATATATTCTTCATATTGTCCAATTCCTGCAAATTCAGATGATAATATTCTCCACATATCTAACTCGCTCATTTTAGCAATTACATCTTCTGACTCATTTAGACTACCTAAATCATCACCATTATTACCGATGCAATCCGCAACACCTATATATTTATCTGCAAATTTTTCCCCATTAACAATAGTATTAACATCCACACCTAATTCACTTAACACAGGTACTGGAATAGTATCTAATACTTTTGATATTCCATATTTATCTGGCACAGAAATGGCAGCTAAAAGGTCATAATACCCACTACCTATCAATTCATCATCTGTTTTACTTAAATATACTAATTTTACATCTGGATTACTCATTAATTCTTCCACAAATCTTTTGTTCTTTTCACTATAATCAATTTTCTCTTCGTGAACAACTGTATCATCACTTTCTGTTCTTGTGCTCATCTCTCCCGTATGTTTGGCTAATGATGGTAGCCTATCATCAATAAATTTTACTTCATGATCTTCATATGCATGCATTAATCCAACATATTCAAATTCTTTACCAGCAGGTATACAACTAATATCTATTCCTTGTTTTTCACTTTCTTCAAGTAAAATTTTTATCATATCAGAATTTTGACTTAATTCTTTTATAGCTTTAGCTTTCATCATATTTTGAGTTGTTAAATCTTCTCCACTTGATTGATCAATTTCAAAATAATCTCCTAACTCGTAATTATCTAAACTATAAAAGATGTCAGCAACTGTGTGATTAAAATCTTCTCTAAGTTTTTTTCTTAAGCCTTCTTCACTATATTCTTCTTCATATTCTTCTTTTAATACTATTTCTTCTCTATCTCTACAAGCATCATAAATTGCATCTGCTACATCCAAAAATTTTGAACCATATTCTTCTCTTTCTTCCCAAGTTGTTAAATCCTTCCAATAATGATTATAAGCTATTGGATTATCAGCATAATCTATTTCTCCTTTTCCATAATCATGCAAGTATTTTGCGTAATCATATAATTCTGTAATTTGATTCTTTGTTAATAAATTCGTATCTAATTGCTGAATCAATGATATTTTATTTTCTAATGGTTCTTTTTTTATTTGTTCTATTAACCTCGCATTTTCTTCCATAATATTAATTCCTCCTTTTATTTTTTTTATTTAACCTCTCTAGAATTTATTTATATTAATAATAAATAAAAAATAATTTTGTCAACACAAAAAAAATATTTTTAAAAAAAACCAAAAAATTTCATAATAATTGATAACAATTATTTGAAAATATTTTGGCTTTTTTATTTTTATCAATAAAATAATTTTTTAAAATAGTTCACTCAAAAAAATTCTTATTTTTTCTCTAGTCATTAATATATAATTGTAAATTTCCTTTTTGATATTCTTCCATAATTCTCATATTAATTTCATTTTGCACATCCCTTGCTTTTTTAGGATGTACCAAATATCTGATATACATTTCTATATGTGACCTTTCTATTTTGATATAAATAATTGGGTCTAAGTTATTATAATAAATTCTATATTCTAAAATTGCCTCATCAACAGCATCTTCCATTTTCTTTGGTATCTCTTTTAAGGTTTCATTATCAAATACGATTTCATACAATATTTCTTCTGTTTTCTTAATATCTGCATCTAAAGGAACATCTACTTTTATTTCGTCCCATATGTATTTAAACACTTTTGTATAATTTTTTAGTGTTTTAGTAAAAATATAGGAATTTGGTATGTGAATAATTCTTCCTGTGCTTTGCTCACCATACACTCGTTTTCCTATTTCTAATATTTCAAATCCTAAGGCATGTTTACTAATCACATCTCCCATAACATCATCAATTTCAATTCTGTCTTCTATTTCAAAAGGTCTTGTTATATTAATATACATACCTGCAAAAAAGTTAAAAATAATTTCTCTTACAGCAATCGTTAAACCAGCTGATATTAAACTAATAAATGTAATTAGTCCAGATAATTTTTCTCCCCAAAGAAGAAAAACTAATACAAACGAAATGGCTGTTAATATAATTCGAATTTTTCGATTTCTAAAAAATTTCTTTTTGTCATTTACCGGTAAATTGGAATATATCTTTTTAATAATGGATTTAATGACTCCAAAAACAAAAAATATTAATATAGTCAGTATGGTTAATTTTATATATTCGCTATCAATCCCTGTAATTCTTCCTAAATATGCTGAAAATTCTGTTATATATTTCATTCCTTCTCCTTTCTACCAAAATATTTATCTTTTTTATTTCTCTTTGTTACTATATATTGTATATTTCTATTTTATTACTATTCTATAAAATTTTAAAAAGGTTGTAAAGTTTTTTTACAACCCCTTTATATTTATTTTTCTATTATTTTTCAACTGTTTCTTCTGAATTTGTTTCAGCTAAATCTTTCATGGTTAAATTAATTCTACCTTGGTCATCAATATCTGTAACTCTTACAGTTACCTTGTCTCCTACATGTAATACATCTTCTACATGTTTGATTCTATCTTTAGAAATTTGAGAAATGTGTAATAATCCTTCTTTTCCTCCACATCCTAAATCTACAAATGCTCCAAAGTTCATAATTCTAACAACTTCACCATAATAGATTCCGTCTACTTCTACTTCTCTAACGATATCTTCTATCATTTCTAATGCTTGTTCTGCTTTTTTGTTGTCATTTGAATAGATGAATACTTGTCCATCTTCTTCAATATCGATTTTTACACCTGTTTCTTCAATAATTTTATTAATTGTTTTTCCACCAGTTCCAATAACATCTTTAATTTTTTCTACTTTAATTTGTGTACTAACAATTCTTGGTGCATATGGAGAAATATCTGCTCTTGGTTTATCTAATACTGGAAGCATAACATCTTCTAATATATGTTTTCTAGCAATTCTTGTTTTTTCAAAAGCTTCTTTGATAATATCATAAGATAATCCATCCACTTTGATATCTACTTGAATTGCTGTGATTCCTTTTTCAGTTCCTCCTACTTTAAAGTCCATATCTCCAAAGAAATCTTCAAGTCCTTGAATATCTACTAACATTACATAATCATTTTCATCATCTGGATTTGTTACTAATCCTGTTGAAATACCTGCAACTGGTCTTTTGATTGGTACACCGGCATCCATTAATGCTAATGTACTACCACAAATACTTGCTTGTGAAGTTGAACCATTTGAAGATAATACTTCTGATACCACTCTGATAGCATATGGGAATTCTTCTTTTGATGGAATTACTGGAACTAATGCCTTTTCTGCTAAAGCTCCATGACCGATTTCTCTTCTGCCAGGTCCTCTTGAAGTTCTTGCTTCCCCAACACTATATCCTGGGAAGTTATAATGATGCATATATCTTTTTGATTCTTCTGTATCAATTCCATCTAATACTTGTTCTTCACTAATCATTCCTAATGTTGCAACAGATAATACTTGTGTTTGTCCTCTTGTAAATAAAGCACTTCCATGTGTACGAGGTAATAGTCCCACTTCACATGATAATGGTCTAATTTCATCTAATGCTCTTCCATCTACTCTTTTATGTTCATCAAAAATCAAATGTCTTACACATTTCTTTTCTAATTTATAAATTGCTTCTCCTAAATCTCCTTTATGTTCTTCAGCTGCTTCTTGTCCAAATTTTTCTTCATAACTGTTTCCTATTTTTTCTGTTAATTCTGAAATATTATTGTCTCTTGTTTCTTTATCTACTTCTTGAACAGCTGTTAACATATCTTCTTTGAAATTGGTTTCTACAAATTCATAAATATCTTCTGGTACTGCAAATGATTTATATGCAAATTTTGGTTTTCCAATTTCTTCTTTCATTTTTTCAATGAATTTACACATTTTTTTGATTTCTTTGTGTCCTTCTTCAATTGCTTTTAACATCACATCATCTGGAACTTCATTTGCTCCTGCTTCAATCATAGCAATTTTCTTTTCTGTTCCTGCAACTGTTAAAGTTAAATCACTTTTTTCTCTTTGTTCTTCTGTTGGATTGATAATGATATTTCCATCAATTAATCCAACATTCACTGCTGCTGTTGGTCCACCAAATGGGATATCTGAGATAGATAATGCTGCTGAAGCACCAATCATTGCTGCAACTTCTGGTGAATTATCTTGATCAACACATAATACAGTTGCGACAACAACTACATCATTTCTAAAATCCTTTGGGAATAATGGTCTTAGAGGTCTATCAATTGCTCTTGATGTTAAAATTGCCTTATCACTTGGTTTTCCTTCTCTTTTTATAAAACTTCCTGGTATTTTTCCTACGGAATATAATTTTTCTTCATAATCTACTGAAAGTGGGAAAAAGTCAATTCCTTCTTTTGGTTCTTTAGAAGCTGTAACATTTACAAGTACAACTGTATCTCCATATCTAACCAATACACTTCCATTTGCTAATCCTGCCATTTTACCTGTTTCAAAAACAAGTTTTCTTCCTGCTAATTCTGTTTCATAAGTTTTAAACATAAAAAATCCTCCTAAATTAAATAAATTTGCACCACTTACAAACTTTAGTAAACTTAATTTAGATGGTAACCTCTATGATGAGCTGGTGAACGATAGGGACGTGCCAGCTCATCATACAAGCTACTTACCTAATCTCAAGTTTACTAAAATTTTTTTTAAGCCCGATTATACACCGGGCTTATTTAAAATTATTATTTTCTTATTCCTAATTTTTCAACGATTGTTCTATATCTATTGATATCTTTTTTAGCTACATAGTTTAATAGGTTTCTTCTTTT
>CAWVJG010000012.1:0-47803 GCA_963929465.1 Bacillota bacterium | reverse complement strand
TGTTTGTTATGTTTATTACTCACGATATTCACCACCGTTCAAAGCATCATACAATTTTATTTCAAGTTCATATATGTAATGCTCTATAGTTTGAATATCTTCCTCTGTGCATAATGCAAAGTCAATTAAATCATCTAAATACGCATTGTATTTACCAGTTTTAATACTTCTTAAAAACTTAATCATTTCTTTAGTATGACACAAAATATCATTGATAATTATTTTTATTTCTTCATCTATCATTTTTTACCTCATTTCTAGTATTAGATGAAACAACAAAGAAATTATACAATAATCTAATCCAAGACTAAATTCTAGTTTCGCATACATAGAATTTACTTTTGTACAAATTAAATTTTGTACAAGACTAAATTCTAGATAGGTAGAATTTCATTCCAAGACTAAATTCTAGTTTTAAACAAAATCTAGAATTTACTTTTAAACTTAAATGATTTATGAGAGAATAGTGTAAATATCTTGTAAAAACCAAAAAAATATAGTATAATATTTCAAGCTTAAGAAAGAAGGAGAATATTTATGTTTGAAAAATTAGAAACTGTAGAAAAGAGATATGATGAATTAACAAAAATGATTAGTGACCCAGAAGTGATATCTAATCATACAGAATGGCAAAAACTAATGAAAGAACATGCTAGTATAGAAGAAATTGTATTAAAATTTAGAGAATATAAAAAAGAAAAACAAGCAATGGAAGAAGCAGAAGAATTAATGAAAGACCCAGAAATGAAAGAACTTGCAGAAGAAGAATATTATGCTTCAAAAGAAAAATTACCTAAAATAGAAGAAGAATTAAAAGTTTTATTAATTCCAAAAGATCCAGATGATGATAAAAATATTATCTGTGAAATTCGTGCTGGAGCAGGAGGAGAAGAAGCAGCACTATTTGCAGGAACATTATTTAGAATGTATACAATGTATGCAGAAAGAAAACATTGGAAATTAGAAGTTCTTAATGAAAATGAAACAGGACTAGGTGGATATAAAGAAATATCTTTCATGATTACAGGAAAAGGTGTATATAGTAGATTAAAATTTGAAAGTGGTGTTCACAGAGTACAAAGAGTTCCAGATACAGAAAGTAGTGGGAGAATTCATACATCAACAGCAACTGTTGCAGTTTTACCAGTTGTAGAAGATGTAGAAATTGAAATTAATCCAGCAGATATTAAAATGGAAGTATTCCGCTCATCAGGTGCAGGTGGACAACACATTAATAAAACATCATCAGCCGTAAGATTAATTCATGAACCAACAGGAATTGTAGTAGAATGCCAAACAGAACGTTCTCAATTCCAAAATAGAGATAATGCTATGAAAATGCTTAGAACAAAATTATATGAAATTGAAAAACAAAAACAAGATAGTGAAATTTCAAATGCAAGAAAAACACAAGTCGGTTCAGGAGATAGAAGTGAAAAAATTAGAACATATAATTATCCTCAAGGAAGAATTACAGACCATAGAATCGGAATGAGTATTTATCAAATGGAAAATTTCTTAAATGGTGATTTAGATGAAATGATTGATAATTTAATTGCAGCTGATAGGGCGGAAAAATTAAAAGGAGAAGAGGAATAAAAGTAATAAAATAAAACTCTTTAAAATAAACTAAAATAAAGTATATTTTAAGGAGTTTTTTTCATGCAAGAAATTATAAAAACAACCATGATAGGATTATTTTTTGGAACATTTGGAACCACCATTGGTGGAATCATCGGTGTCATTACCAAAAAACATTCTAAAAAATTTTTAAGTTTTGTGCTAGCATTTGCTTCAGGACTCATGATGGCTATTATCTGTTTTGATTTAATACCAGAAGCATTAGAAATTAGTAATCTGATAAGTGCTATTTTTGGAATACTATTAGGAATTATAATGATGATTTTCTGTGATAAGCTAGTTGAAAAAAAGTTTAATATTGAAGAAACAAACACAAGTAAACATAATACTTTATTAAAAACAGGGATTATTGTATCTATTGGATTAGCCATTCACAATTTTCCAGAAGGGTTAGCCATAGGTTCTGGTTTTGGTGCATCTATTAAATTAGGTTTAAGCTTGGCAATTGCTATTTGTTTACATGATATACCAGAAGGAATATCCATGGCAATTCCTATGAAAAATGGAGGAATGAAAAAAAGTAAAGTCATATTTTTAGTGGTGATGTCTGGAATTACTACGGGAATAGGTGCTTTTGTAGGAGCTATTATTGGAGGAATATCAGAAGAGGTAATTGCCATTTGTTTAAGTTTTGCAGCAGGTGCCATGCTATATATTATTTCTCGGAGAATTAATTCCAGAAGCAAATAGTTTATATCATGGTAAAATGACAGCAATAGGAAATATAATTGGATTTTTGTTAGGATTATTTGCAATGAGATTGACCATATAGTTAATATAATAAATAATTGTGAAAATATAATAAATAATTGTGAAAATCTTGTCAAAAAATGTCATATATGGTAAAATATAGATATGTGGAAAACAAAAGAAAGGGTGATGTGAAATGGATTCAAAAACTACAGGAATAGTAGCATATTTGACATGGATAGGATTACTGATAGCAATATTAGCAGGAGATAAACAAGGTGCAAAATTCCATGTAAACCAGGCTTTAGTTATATGGTTATTTTCTTTATTGTCATTCATACCTTGCATAGGATGGATTTGGGCAATATTTATGCTTGTTTGTTGGATTATTGGATTAATAGCAGCAATTAATGAAGAAGAAAAAGAAGTACCATTAATAGGAAAAATTAGAATTTTAAAATAAAAATATGCTAAAAATTTTAAAATGAATTGTCCAGCTCAATATGAGTTGGATTTATTTTATATATAAAGGAATGAACGAAGATGAAGAAACAACGATCTTTAAATGATTATGTATATATATCAGTAATCATCACAATTATTATAATGATAGTGTTTTATATTATATATTTGCTTATTGGAAAACCAGATATATTTCATTGCTCAATCTATGATAAATTTGGAATATATTGTCCAGGTTGTGGATGTACTAGAGCATTAGTTTACCTATTTCAAGGTGATATACTAAAATCATTATATTATAATCCTACAGTATTATATACAGTCATAGTATTAATTATTTACATATCTACGACTACAATAGGTAAATTATTAAAAAAGAATAATTCAAAATATGTGTTAAAATATAGGCCAATATTCATTTATATAGGCATATTCATATTGATTGGTACATGTATTGTGAAAAATCTATTAAAATTTATTTAAATGGAAAAGAATTTAACAAAAAAATATATAACAAAGTCTGTTATTAAAAAAAGCGAAAAAATGTTTGAAAATTTTAAAATTCTATTGACTTTTGATATTGAAGATTATATAATTGGACAAGAAAATAGGAGAAAGTAGAATGTGCTAATAAGATAAAAACACATCTCTGCTTGACTGATGGAAGATGTGTTTTTACATATAAAATCGGCAACCACATTTTGTGGCTCTTTTATTTTCTATAATTATTATAATATAAAAAATAATGATTATCAATGAGAAGAGGAGTAAAAATACATGCAAGATATATTAAAAGGATTAAATGATAAACAATATGAAGCAGTTGTAAACACAGAAGGACCATGCTTAGTCATCGCAGGAGCTGGAAGTGGTAAAACAAAAGTATTAACACATAAAATTGCGTATTTAATAGGAGAAAAAGGTGCAAAACCATGGGATATATTAGCCATAACCTTTACCAATAAAGCAGCAAATGAAATGAAAGAAAGAATTGCAAATCTTGTAGGAGATGATGCAAAAGATATTTGGATGGGAACATTCCACTCTATTTGTGTTAGAATTTTAAGAAGATTTATCGATAGAATTGGATTTGATTCTTCATTTATCATATTTGATACATCAGATCAAAGAACATTGGTAAAAAATTGTATGAAAGATTTAGCAATTGATGATAAATTATTTAATGACAGAAGTGTGTTATCTGAAATTAGTAATGCAAAAAATGAAATGTTAGAACCTGAACAATATACGGCAAGAAGTAATGGAGATTTTCGAAAAGAAAAAATTGCTACGGTTTATGAATTATATCAAAAACGATTAAAAGAAAATAATGCAATTGATTTTGATGATATTATTAATTACACAATAAAAATATTAATGGAAAATCCAGATGTTTTAGAATATTATGCAAATAAATTTAAATATGTGTTAGTAGATGAGTATCAAGATACCAACAAAGCACAATTTACATTGGTTACATTACTAGCATCTAAAAATGGGAATATTACGGTTGTAGGAGATAACGACCAAGGAATATATAGTTTTAGAGGAGCAGATATTTCTAACATATTAAATTTCGAAAGAGATTTTCCTGGAACCAAAATTATTAAATTAGAGCAAAATTATAGATGCACAGGAAATATTTTAAAAGCTGCCAATAGTGTTATTAAAAATAATGAAGTAAAATACAAAAAAGAATTGTGGACAGAAAATGAAGAAGGTAATCTTCCAAATGTATATCAAGCAGATAATGAATATGATGAAGCAACCTATATTGTGACACAAATTGAACATTTAAAAAGGGAAGAATATTACAAATATTCAGATTTTTCTATTTTGTATAGAATGAATACGCAATCAAGAGCAATAGAGGATATTTTAAGAAGAGAAAATGTCCCATATAAAATTGTTGGTGGTTTAAAATTCTATGAGAGAAAAGAAATTAAAGATATTATTGCTTATTTACGATTAATCCAAAATAGTGCAGATAATTTAAGTTTAAAAAGAATTATTAATGAACCCAAAAGAGGAATTGGAAAGACAAGCTTAGATAAAGTAGAAGCTTTGGCAGAGCAAAATGAAACTTCTATGTATGAAGTGATCAAACATGCTGACCAATATGGTTTAAATAGAGTATACTTAAATTCTAGAGAATTTATAAATGTAATAGAAGAATTAAAAGACAAAAAAGACAAACTAGTGATATCAGAATTAATCAAAACAACTTTAAAGAAAACAGGATATACAAAAGCATTAGAAGAGGAAAATACCATAGAAGCAGAAAATAGAATTGAAAACTTAGAGGAATTCTTAACAGTTGCGATTGAATTTGAAGAAGAATATGCAGAAAATTCTTTAAGTCAATTCTTGGAGGGAATTACATTATCATCTGATATTGATAATGTGGAAGAAGATGAAGATTCTGTAACATTGATGACATTACATAGTGCAAAAGGATTAGAGTTCCCAATTGTATTTCTTGTAGGAATGGAAGAAGGAATTTTCCCTGGGTATAAATCTATTTCAGAACCAAAAGAACTTGAAGAAGAAAGACGTTTGTGTTATGTAGGAATCACAAGAGCAAAAGAACATCTATATTTAACTTGTAGTAAACAAAGAACGATTTTCGGCTCAACAAGTTATAATCCAGTATCTAGATTTTTAAAAGAAATACCAGAAGAACTATTAGAAGGATATAAAGAAGCATTTGGAGAAGAAGATAATAATAAAAATCAAATGTTTAAAGATTCAAACTACACATGGACATATGGAAGTAAAGATAATGGAAACATAAAAACATATAAAATTGGGGAAAAAGAATCTGTTGGTGTTGGAGCATTTGCTAAATCTAATACAACAAACAATTCAACCAACACAGGATTTGCTTTTAGAACAGCAGAAAGCTTCTTAAACAATTTAGGGAAAAAAGTAGCATCTAATAACCAAGTAGACTTATCAAAATATGAAGCAGGCGTAAGAGTATATCATAAAAAATTCGGAGAAGGTACGATTAATAAAGTAGAACCAGAAGGAGAAGACTTAAAAGTAGATATTAGTTTTGATAAAGTAGGGCATAAACGATTAATGGCAAAATATGCAAATCTAGAAATTATCTAAAATGTCCTTTTGGGGACGTTTCTGTTTGGGACATTTTTATGATAACTTTTAAAGAATAGATATATGAGGGAAGTCATACTGACTTACGAATATACTAAAATAAAAGGGGAATAATATGAAAAAAATTTTAAGTAGAATCGTATTACTAGTATTAGGAATTGTTTTATGTTACCAACATTTTTGCTATGCAGATGTTGTAGATATAGGCATAATAGATGTGTCCACAGGCATTTTAAGTATTTATTTTATACCCATAGGAATCTCTGTATTGATTATTGTTTTAGGGTCTTATTTTATTTTAAGACGAGAAGCAACAAAAGGACAAGAGATTAATGAAGAAATGAATAGAAAAATCAATTTTAACAAAAAACTTATTTTTATAATAATTGCGATATTAGTTATGATGATAAATTTTTATATAAATATTTGTTATGCAAGATATTATCCAAAAATATTTTTAGTATTTATAAGTGCTTTAATCGTATTGGCAATTATATTAAGATTAAAAGAAAAGAAGAAAATAGCATATATTATTATGACAATAGCAATTATTATGACAGGAATAATGACAACTTATAGCCATATCTCAAAAAAAGAAGCAGAAGAAGAAGAATGGAAAGAAAGAGTTAATGCTGTTGGATTCGCGACTGATTTTGAAATAAATTTATTTAACGAACAGTTTATACCATATGAAGGAAAAGAAGTAAAAGGCAGAATTGTTCATGCTTTAATTCAAAAAGTTGTTAGCAATAATGCGGGCAATACTGACGATGAACTTATGCAAGTTACTGTATCTGGAGTAGTAACATTAAATAAAGAGGATACACAACTACCTGAACAATTTGATGAAATTAAATTGGATAAAACATATAATGTGAACATGATTTATAATAAATATGGAAAATTAGAATCCATCCATATAGAAGAAAATCAATAATATGAGAGATTATGAGAAAGTGAAATGAACCTAAAATGTTAGACAAAAAAGTTTAACAAAAGGGTTCATTTTTGTATGGAAAAATATAAATAAGCCGAGACGGGTGAACTTTAAAGATTGCCCTTAAAGTTCAAAATTTTTTTGAATAAAATTGATAAAAATGGAAATAATGAAAAAAGAAATCAAAAAGAAAGGAATGATTAAAAATGGCAGACTTAAACCAAGTGGAATTACAAAATTTAAGACATCTTATTGGAGCACATGAAACAGCTTACCAAAAATTAAACACATATTCTTCACAAGCAGTAGATCCACAAATAAAACAGCTATTCACAAAATCTGCTCAAGATGCTTTAAATACAAAACAAAAATTAATGACATTTTTAAATAATTAAGGAGGAAATTATGGACGAGAAAACAATGGTAAATGATATTTTAGCTGGAGTAAAGTCAGATTTAACAGCATATCAAACAGCCATATCAGAAGCTGAAAATATGCAATTAAGACAAACTTTCCAACAAATCAGAAATAATGATGAAAGTTTTCAATATGAACTTTTTAAAATAGCACAATCTAAAGGATATTATATTCCAGCACAAAAAGCTACTACAACAGAAGTAAATACAGTAAAAACAGAATTACAATAATCAAAGAAAGTTGCCAAAATGGTTCGTCCCTTTTGGCAACTTTTTGTATATGTTAGCAAGAAATACTAATAAAAAGAAAACAAGGAGATAGTAAAAATAGAATTTTTTTGTAACTAAAATATAAAAGTATCGAAAATAAATTCAAATAAAAATCAAGGAAATTTTGTAAGAAAAATGTAAGATTTTTGAGAATATTATAAAAAAATAAACAAATAATATATAATTAATATATAAAAAATAAAGGGGGAAAACAATGTCAAATGCAAAAAAACATTTATAATGCTTGCTATTGACGTGATTGCTGCTATAATTATATTTTCGATATTAATACTATTTATAAAAAATACATATAATTTAGAAAATGTTTCTTCAATGATAAGTTCTAGTACTCTTCCGACAAATGTACATATTAAAAGTGAAATCGTTTCAGATGAAAGTACGCAATATGTAGATTATTATATAAAAGACAATAATATATATGTTAGTCAAAAAGACAATTCTTCAACAATCGTAGAAACTTTGAAAAATTTAGAAAATTCTGAACAAATTATTATCATGCATACTGATAAAATCATTATCAAATCTTCTGTGGTGAGTAATATGGAAGTGCCTTTAAAAGATACATTTTCTATATTAGCGGAAAAAGCTAAAAAATCTGAAGAGCTAGTAAAATATAAATATTGTGGAAAAGAGATTATAGGAGAAAAAGAATGCATAAAAGTTTCTATTGAAGAAAATTCAACAGACAAGGTAGAGGTAATGTATTTTTATGTAGATTTAGAAAATAGCTATATTATCAAATATGAATATTATGAAGGAAGTAATGACAAAGAATTAAATAAAATTCAAACAATAACATATAGTTATCAATTTAATTCAGTGACAGATGATAATATTCCAAAATTTGATATTAACAATTATCCAGACTATCAATATATCGGAGAATAGTAAAATAAAAGAATTATAGTAGAGACAATTTCATCTGTTTATATTATTCCAAAAGAAAAAAAGAGAAAAAAAGAAAAAAACAAAGTATTTATCAAAAAACACAAAAAAACTTACGGAAATTAGACTTTTTATATTATTGCAAAAAAAATAATATTACAATATGATTACATTATCATATACAAAGGAGATAATGTAATGTTTAAAAAGGTATTGGTTCATGCAAGACGAGGAGTAAAACTCATAATTCTTTTTATGATTGCAATATTTTTAATTATTGGAGCAGTTGCATTTTTATACAAACCAACATATAGTGTATACTTAAATGGACAACAAATAGGATATACGACAAATAAATCAGAATTACAACATAATATCAACGAATATGTTGATCATGGAGATGGAACAAATGAAAATGTAGCTTTTGTACAAGTAAATGAATTGCCAGAATATAAATTATGCTTATTAAAAAGAAATATTGTGACAAATGATGAAGAAATTTATAACAAAGTAACAGAACAAGGAATTCCATATTATCGATATTATGCAATATTAGAAGAACAACAAGAAAAGTATTATGTATCTTCATTTGAAGAAGCAGAAAATGTTGTTAATACATTAAAAGAAAAAAATAGTGAAAATATAGATAAAATTTCAATATTAGAAAAATATGAGACAGGAATAAACGATTTAGTTTCTGTAGATGAGGTAGTATCTAAATTATATGTAGAAAAGAAAACAGAAGTAAAAGTAGCGCAAAATACTTCTTCAAGAGCTTCAGCAGGATATGTGAATACCAATACAACAACTTCAGGCGGAAAGACATCACTAGGAATTTCATTAATTAGACCAATTTCAGGAACGATTACTTCTAGGTTTGGAGCAAGAAGCAGTATTAGAAGTTCTGCACATACTGGTTTAGATATATCAGCACCAAAAGGAACTCCAATTAAGGCAGCAGCTTCAGGAACTGTCACATTTGCAGGATGGAAAGGTTCTTATGGATATATGTTAGTAATATCTCATGGAAATGGTGTCCAAACATATTATGCGCATTGTAATCAATTATATGCATCAGTTGGACAAAGTGTTTCACAAGGAGAAACGATTGCAGCCGTAGGATCAACAGGAAATTCAACAGGACCACATTTACATTTAGAAGTAAGAGTCAATGGAGTAGCATATAATCCACAAAACTATGTATATTAAAAAAGAAACAATCCACAGTTTATGTGTAAACTGTGGATTAATTAATGACAATCTTTATATTTGTTTATGATAAGAAATACTTAATACCAGTCTCAATTGCATTTCGTTTCATAATTGCTTTACCATGTTCTAACAATGTCATTTTAAAAGTCTCAGAATGAGAGGCTAGGCTTGCAAATTCAGAAATAGTTGAATAAAAAGTATGAATATATGTATAGTCTACATTAATGTTAGAAAGTATAAGATAATAGGAATTGTTAAATAAATATAAAGCAATATTTTTCGCTAATTGTTTTGATTGGATTTTTGTTGAATTATGAAAAGCTGTACAAAATTCACAAAATTCTTCAAAACCAGAAAACTTATAAATAGATATAGTGCTTTTAGGGTTCACATTTTTTATTTTCTTTTTTGGTGTTACTTTTAATTTATTAGGTGGTGTTGTATTTTTCTCTATATATTTTGTAATTGTAAACACAAAAACACCATCTGAAGAGGAAAAAGCTTCTACAAGAAGTTTACACCCTTCTGTATAAAAACCAACTTCTTTTTCCGCTCTTAAAAGCATTTCCAAAAACAATTTTTGAGACTCGATTGGTTTTTCCATAATGGTCTGATAATCTAAATTATTGTTTTTTAAATCTTCTGAATTTATAATGACACGAATTTTATTTTCAGTCAATTTTTCAATTTTCATATATAAAAAAAGCCTCCTTAAAATCTATTAAGTATATTATACTACTATTATTATTATATTTAAATGGATAATTTTTGGTAATAAAATTTTAAATATTAAATAATATACCATATAAATATGAAAAAAGTAAAGGTTTTTACTTGAAAAAAATGTTAAATCAATATATAATACCAATATGTGAAAATATAAATAGCCGTAAGAAGTAAAGGCTAATTTGGAGGTATAAAAAATGGCAACGAAAGATAAAAATATATGGATATTAATTGTGTTTATTTTATCAGGCTTAGTAATAGGGGGATTATTGGGACAACTTGCGTCTAATGTTGACTGGTTATGGTGGCTTTCATATAGTCAAACATTTGGATTACAAGACCCAATTGTTTTAGATTTAAGCGTTGTAACAATTACATTTGCATTAATGTTTAAAATTAGTGTAGCAAGTATCATAGGAATGTTATTGGCTATATTGATCTATAAAAAAATATAATTGTTGTATGCGAAAAATTCATATGGGCACAAGATAAAAATTGATTTTTCTATACAATAAAATAAAAAAATAGGGGCAAAATATTGATAAAAGAAAGGAAGGATATTTTGTCTATCAAAATAAAACAATTACCAGAAACAGAACGACCTTATGAAAAAATGGAATTATATGGAGAAACCGCATTATCAAATGCGGAATTAATAGCAATTATTATAAAAACAGGAACAAAAGAAGAATCTTCAGTAACCATTGCTCAAAAATTATTAAGTGTAAATCCAACTTCAAAAAATAATTTGGATTTTTTAAAAGAAATGACAATAGAAGAATTGATGACTATAAAGGGAATTGGAAAAGCAAAAGCGATTCAATTAAAAGCAGTGGCAGAATTAGCGAAAAGAATATCAGCACCATCAAATTATCAAAAAATAAAAATTAATAGACCAGAGGATATTGCCAGATTATTGATGGAAGAAATGCGACTAGAAAAGCAAGAACATGTAAAATTAATTATTCTAAACAATAAAAATGAAATCATAAAAATAAAAAAGATTGCACAAGGTGGAATTAACTCAGTCAATATGTCAATGAGAGAAATTTTAGTAGAGCCAATAAGAATACAGGCGCCTAAAATGATTTTAATTCATAATCATCCTAGTGGTGATTCCACACCTAGTAAAGTAGATATACAAATAACAGAAAGACTTTTTGAAGTGGCGCAGTTATTTGATATAGAATTGTTAGACCATATTGTGATAGGCAATGGGAATTTTACAAGCATTATGTCAAAAATATTAACGAAAGATGGAGAAATATGAGTTTATGAAAGGAACGTAAAGATTATGAAATTTTTTACATTTGGATCAAAAGATATTGGAATTGATTTAGGAACCGCAAATATCTTGGTAACATTAAAGGGAAAAGGTATTGTTTTAAAAGAACCATCAGTAGTAGCAATTGATAGAAAAACAGGAAATATATTAGCAACAGGAACTGAGGCAAAAGATATGCTTCGGAAGAACACCTGACCAAATTAAAGCAGTAAGACCATTAAAAGATGGTGTCATTGCAGACTTTACAGCCACACAACTAATGCTTAAAAACATTATTGGAAAAGTAGGAAAACGTTATAACCTTGGAAAACCAAGAGTAGTTGTTGGTGTACCATCTGGAATTACAGAAGTAGAAGAAAGAGCAGTAGAAGAATCTGTTATTCAAGCAGGCGCTAAAGAAGTATACTTGATAGAAGAACCTATGGCAGCAGCAATTGGAGCATCATTAGATGTTGGAGAACCAAGTGGAAGTATTATTGTTGATATTGGTGGAGGTACAACAGAGGTTGCTGTTATCTCATTAGGAGGAATTGTTGTTAGTCATTCCTTACGTATTGCTGGAGATGAATTAGACGAAGATATTGTAAATTATATAAAAAGAGAAATGAACTTAGCGATTGGAGATACAACAGGGGAACAAATAAAAATGCAAATAGGATGTGCAATGCCACTTATGACAGAAATGTCAATGGAAGTAAGAGGAAGAGACTTGTCAGACGGTCTACCTAGAAATGTAACAGTAACTTCTACACAAATAGAAGAAGCCATGAAAGAATCTATTTCAAAAATTGTAGAAATTGTTAAACTTACATTAGAGAAAACACCACCAGAGTTAGCATCAGATATTATGGAAAAAGGAATTGTATTAGCTGGTGGAGGAGCATTAATTAAAAATTTAGATAAGTTATTAAGTATAGAAACAGGTATGCCCGTATATATTGCAGAAGAACCATTGGATTGTGTGGTTAGAGGAACAGGTAAAACCTTAGAGGATTTGGAAAGATTAAAAACAGTGTTAATTAATGCTAGAAGAAAAAAATAAAATGATAGGAGTAGAAAATGTATAAAAATAAAAAAGCGGAAATAGCAGGAATTGTTATCACGATTATTATTTTAATTCTTATTGTTGTACTTTCAAATGTAGATAGTGGAACCTCATTTATTGAAAATGCAGCAAGTAAATTAGTTATGCCAGTACAAAATGGATTAACCTATTTGAAAAACAAAATCAGTGGAAATAGTACATTTTTTACAGATATCAACAACTTAAAACAGGAAAATGAAGAGTTAAGCCAAAGAAATAGTGAATTAGAACAATCACTAAGAGAGTTAGAAAGTATTAAATCTGAAAATGAGACTTTAAAAGAATATTTGGGGTTAACAGAAAAATATGGTGAATATAAAACAGTTCCAGCATATATTATCAATAAAGATATTAGTAATTATTCTAAAACAGTTGTGATTAATGTAGGAAGTGATGATGGTATAAAAGAAAATATGACAGTCATTGCTGATCAAGGCTTAGTAGGACATGTTATCTCTGTTACAAGTGATACGGCGAAAGTAAGAACAATTGTAGATACTTCAAGTTCTGTTAGCTGTTTATTAAGTACAACAGATGAAAGTATCGTGTGTAAGGGAACGCTAGAGGAAGATTCAGCTTTAAGAGCTATGTATATACCAGATGATGATGGAATTATACAAGGCGATAGTGTAGAGACCTCTGGATTAGGAGGGATATATCCAAAAGGAATTCATGTAGGTAGTATCAAAAGAGTGGTTAATACACAAAATGCAATGGATAGATATGCCATTGTAGAAACAGCAGTAGATTTTGATAAATTAGATACTGTGCTAGTCATAACAAATCAATAGAGAGGTGAAATCTTTGAAAAAATTTATAATGAATATATTTATTATATTAGCAGCATTTATTATATATTTTTTACAAGCAAATTTTTTTAATTGGTTTACTATCTCTGGTATTATGCCTAGCTTGTTTGTTATATTTGTGTTATTCATTGGATTATTTTCTAATCGAATAACAGGTGTTGTGTATGGAGTAGCAATAGGAGGAATTTTAGATTTAGTAATTGGCACACAAATTGGAATTAATGCTGTAGGATTAGGGATGATAGGATTTTTGGCTGCTACTTTTGATAAAAACTTTTCAAAAGATAGTAGAGCAACTATTATGTTTATGGTATTGGGGGCTACATTTATATATGAAATTATTGTTTATATATTAAATTATATAGTGTTTTCTACTAATATAGAAATCATAAACTTTGTTAGAATTTTGGCCATCGAAATTATATATAATTTAATCCTTGTTATTATTTTATATCCATTAATGCAAAAATTTGGATATGCGATTGAAAACGAATATAAGGGGAATAAGATTTTAACGAGGTATTTCTAAATTGTATTTAATTTCGATGATATATATCTACATTTTATAGAATAATGTAAACTTGATATATAAAAAGAAATAAAAAAAGTGTAATTTAGAAATACCAATTAGAAGCAAGGAAGAGGAAGGTGAAGCCTTGAAGGGATTAAGTTTTAAAAAAGAAAAGAAAAAAGCAAGAAGTAATTTAAATTTACGATTTAATATTTTGACTGTATTTACATATATCATTGGAATTGTTTTAATTATCCAATTATTTAATTTGCAAATTGTGCATGGAGCAGAATATAGAGAAGAATCCAATACAAGACTTACTAGAGAAACTACATTAGAAGCTGCAAGAGGAGAAATTTTAGATAGAACAGGGAATGCACTGGTTACTAATTCAACAAAATTTAGTGTAGAATTATATAAAACAAAAATTGATGATAATGAATTAAATAATTCTATTTTAAATATTGTCAATTTACTAGAAAAATATCAAGTAGATTATGAGGATTCTTTTCCAATATCGATAAATCCATTCCAATTTACCATTAGTGATGAAACATTAGCAAATTGGAAAGAAACATATGATTTAGATGAAAATATATCTGCAGAAGAAGCTTTTTATGATTTTAAAGAAAGATATGAAATTGCAAATACAGATATCACAGAAATTAGGAAAATTATAGCAATCCGATATGAAATAACAACAACAGGATATAGTAGTACAAGAGCTTTGACAATTGCAGAAGACATTCCAAGAGAGGCAGTTGCAGAATTTTCAGAAAGTAGTGATAAATTTCCAGGAATTAATATTGTGACAGAACCTGTAAGAGAATATACTTCAGGAACACTTGCATCTCATATTTTAGGCTATGCATCAACGATTAGTGCGGAAGAATATGCTACCAGAAAAGATACATATGACCAAAATGATATTATCGGAAAAACAGGAATTGAATATGTTTTTGAAGAATATTTAAAAGGACAAGATGGAACAAAACAAATTGATATGGCTGTTGACGGAACAATAACCTCTGAATATACATCAGAAGAAGCCATAGCAGGAAGTAATATCGTATTAACCATAGACTCTAACTTGCAACAGATTACGGAACAGGCATTAGAAGCCAATATTAAAAAAATTGCTTCTGGAGGATTTGGAAAAGCTTATAATACCAATGCAGGTAGTTGTGTGGTTATGAATGTGAAAACAGGTGAAATTTTAGCAATGGCAAGTTATCCAAATTATGATCCAGCAGATTTTGTAGGTGGAATCAGTACAGAAAAATGGAATCAATATAATACAGATTCTGCAAAACCATTAATGAATAAAGCAGTTCAAAATTCTTATGCACCAGGCTCTATTTTTAAGATGGTAACAGCTATTGCAGGACTAGAATCAGGAGTTATTACAAGAACAGAGAAAATAAATGATGTAGGAGAATATAGAAAATATGGAGAAGAATGGCCATGTTGGTATTATACAGATTATCATGTAGGCCATGGACGTTTAAATGTTTCACAAGCGATTGAAAGGTCATGTAACTATTTCTTCTATGAAACAGGAGATAGGATGGGAATTGAAACGCTTGTTAAATATGCAAAATATTTTGGACTAGGTGTAAAAACAGGAGTAGAATTACCAAGTGAAACGTCAGGTGCAATGGCAAGTCCAGAATATAAAGAACAGGTATCAACAGAACCATGGTATAGTGGAGATACAATTAATGCTTCTATTGGACAAGGGTTAGACAATTTTAGTCCTTTACAGATGACAAAATATATTAGTATGTTAGCTAATGGAGGACATGATATTGATGTAACAATCGTAAAAAGTATAATAAAACCAGATGGAACAGAAGCATCTACAGAAGAAATTAATAATTTTGTTAATCAAAAATTAGGACTAGAAGAAAATACAAGTGAAGATTTAACCATTAGTCAAGAAAATTTAGATGCTATTTTACAAGGTATGAAATCTGTTACAAGTGATACCACAGGAACAGCTTATGTTAGATTCCAAGATTTTGGGATTTCTGTTGGAGGAAAAACAGGTTCAGCAGAAGCAGGGAAAGATGAAAACGAAAAAGATATTGTACATGCATGGTTTGCAGGTTTTGCACCTTTTGAAGATCCAGAAATTGCAGTAGTGGTTATGGTAGAAAATGGTGGACATGGAAATTATACGGCGGAGGTTGTAAGAGATATCATGGAAGAATATTTTGGAATGAATACACAAGAGGTACAAGAAGATATGAGTGCTGTGAATTATAATCAATCTCTAAGGTGATTGAAAAATAATTACAATTTTGGCTACGCGCAGTGGCGAATTCCATTTAAAACGCGGTTACATACCAATACGTATGCGCCCTTGCCTTTTAAATTAAATTTTCCTTGCCAAAATTTAATTCTTTTCCAATCTGACTTTTGAAAAAAAGAAAGGAAGGATGTAAAAATGAGAAATTGTGTTAGTATTAATTTAAGAAAAAATCAAATTCTAATTAAAATTAGTGATGATGCAGAACAAAAAGATATTATAGATAATCTAAGAAAAAAACTTCCTGAGTTGAAAAAAATGTATAAAAATGAAAAAACACCAATCACGGTGACAGGAAAAGTTTTAAAAAATAAGGAAATCGATGAAATACAAGAATTGATAAAACGCAATATTGATGTAGAAATCGATTTTGATATGCCAAAATCCTTAGGACTTTCAAGTATTACAAGAACTTTTAATAAAGAAATTGCTGTTTCTGAAACTAAATTTCATAGAGGTTCTTTACGTTCAGGACAAAAAATGGAGTCAGAAGGAAGTCTAGTTATTCTAGGAGATGTCAATTCAGGTGCAGAAGTCATGGCTTCTGACAATATTGTGGTATTAGGAGCATTAAGAGGTTTAGCACATGCTGGTGCCAAAGGCAATAAACAGGCGATTATTTCTGCTGGACTTTTAGATACTGTGCAAATTCGAATTGCTAATGTCATCAAAGAAATTGATAGAGATGAGGAGCCATTACATAAGCAAGCTTATGTAAGTATTATCAATAATGAAATCGTGATAGAGTAATATTGTGATTCATACATAAGCCTATTAACCAACTAACAATAAAATTAATAGCATAAATAACATATCATCTTTTACATCTTCTTCATAAAGGAAAAATAATAAAGACAAGATAATGATATCATCTAAGTATAATTTTCGCCCAGAAATTTCTAACAAAGGTTCTTCTTTATCAGAAAAACCTTGTGTATTAATGAAAATGGGACCGATATGATAATACTTAGATGATTTTTTTTCATGCTTATTTTCTTTATTTTGATAAGAGGTATCTCCAATTCCCCTTATTTCCGTATGTGTAGAAAGATTATCCTTAGAGCTTTGAGGATTATCCATTGGTATAGGAGCTGGCATATGATAATGATTTCTTGGATAATTACGAGAATAAGGGTAAAAAGGAGACCTAAAAAAAGGCATATGATTAATCACTAGAATTCTCCTTACCATTATTTTGATTAAATAATTCCATTAAGTTTGCCATGTTTAGTAAATTAGCGTATTGGTCTAGTTTACTTTTTTTTTCATCTCTTAAATAGGGTTTTAAGGATTGTAGCAAATTTGATCTGGGATCAGAAGTATGGTTCATTTTTTCCATGATAGATTTCATTTTCATCATTGTATTCATATCAATCTTACTAAAATCGAAATTACCATTAAATGAATGATTAGATGAATTATCCGTAGTATTTGCTGGTTCAGAATTTTTCATATTGTTATTTGTGTTTTCACCAGAAGTTGTATTTCCATTCATCATGGTAGAAAAGTTTTTTAAAGTATCTGGAGGAATTTGTGAAAGAATATCGTTTAAATTCCCATTATTTAGCATAGAACTCAATTTATCCATTGTTTGTTTATCCATATTAAAATTATCCAAAATAATCACCTCATAAAATATATATTCAAAATATAAATTTCTATGTAATATAGTATGAATATATATAAAATTATGTGAATAATTTCATATTTTTTGTAAAAGTCAACATAAAAAGGCAAAAAATAATAAAATTACATAAAATGTTAAAAAAATCCATGGAAAATGTTGAAAAATCAGTAAAAACAAGATATAATAAATAATAGGTATAATAATAAAAATTATAATGCTGAAATGTGACTAAAAATTAATTTTAATTTAGGGGAGGTAGCAATATGAAAAACAAGGTTTTTAAAATTAGTGTAGTTATTTTACTAATTATGACACTAACTATGACTAATTTTATATTTTTGGGCTCAAGCCTTATAAGTTATGCAGCAGATTCAACGAGTACAAATCATAAAAATATTGAATTTGATGCATATTTTAAGGATAGCAATGGCAAAAAAACAACAACATTAGAAAGAACAGCAGATATGCAAGAGGTTTCTATGTATTTGGCGATTAATGTCAATACAGAAGGATTTTTTGTAGGGCAGGTTGCATTACAAAATTCTAACTTCAGTATTGTAGGATCTGAAAGTGAATTTGTAAGTAAAATTTCAGATAATACAATTTACTTAAATCAATTAGATGTCGGAACAACTGCGGAAATCGAGGTAAAAGTAAAACCAGTTGATAATGAAGTTATGAATATCGATATGTTAGACTGCCAAAGTGAAGTAACATTAACAGGTGTGTATAGAGACAATACCGAAAAAGACATAGACATTGAAGCAACAAGAACTGTTGGCATGAGACTATTAGAAGCAAATTCAAATGCTAATGTAAAAAATCAAATAGAAGTCATCACAAATAAAATCATGAAAATATCTGGAGAAGATAAGAGAGTTGTACAATTATCATTACATATGGGATTAAATGATAATAATTATCCAATAAAAGAAATTGATACGAAAATCGATGCACCAGAAATTGATGGAATATCACCAGAAGTTTTGACAGATGCACATCTAAACACAATGTCAGCATTTGATTATAAATATGAAGATGGATATGTTGAAATGACATTAACCAATGAAAAAACACAAAATAATCAAATCTTATGGAGAAAACAAGGTGAAGAAAATGTTATTTTAACATATATTTATGATGCAGATGTGGAATTAGAAAACAAAGAAATTACTGCAGAAGAAACAGTTACTTTACAAAATAATAAAGTATTAACATCAAAGGATGGAACAATTACATTATCTAATGAAGAGATGGATTCCGTAATAGAAGTAACCGCTAATAATGTTGAAGAAAGTATTTATAAAGGAAAATTATATTCAGGTATAGATAAACAATATATTAGCAAAACGAAACTAGATGTGAACTTATCAAACATAGAAGAATATATTTCTATAAGAGAAGAAGCAAGTAGATATATACTTACTGATGGAGAAATAGATAGTAATGTATATTACAATAAAACAACAATTTCTAAAAAAGACTTTGACACTATATATGGAAAAAATGGAAAAATTGAAATCTATAATGAAAATAATGAATTATTAGCAACTATAACAAATACTACAAAAGCAGATAACAATGGAAATATTGTAGTTGATTATACAGGAAAAGAACCTAAGGGAATAGAAATAAGAACTTCTAGTCCAGTGGCAGAAGGAACTTTAACATTTACACATACAAAAACAATTGCTGCATCAGATATCAATACTGTAAAAGCAGCAAATAGTATAGCAACTAAAGTGGTATATGGATACAACAAGTATAATGAAGAAGAGTTAGTTGTAAAAGGAAAATCATATACAACAGGTATAGAAGCCGAAACAGAAATGACAATGGAACTAAATGAAACAACAACAGAAGCAAGATTAGAAATTAGTAGAAATACATTATCAACCATTGTAGCAAATGACATTGAAATGAAATTAATCTTAAAGACAGATGAAGAATCAAAAGATTTATATAGAAATCCAACCTTTACAATAGAATTACCAGAACAAGTTGAAAGTGTGCAAATTAATAGTATTAATGTATTGTATGAGGAAGAATTAACAATTGCAAATTATACAGTTGATGGCAGATATATTACTATTCAAATGCAAGGAGAACAAACAGCATATAAATCACAATCTGTAGAAGGTGCAAACATCATTATTAATGCAACAATCAATGTTAATAGAACTTCTATTGCAAAACCAGAATCAATCAATGTAACATATACAAACGAAAAAGCAAATGCTTATGCAAATAATGAAGCGATAGGTAGAATTTCTCAAGAAATAGAAGTCGTAGCACCAAAAGATGTAACAGTAATTAACAGTATAGATGCATTAAATGTAGAAACTATTGGAGAAGAGGAAACAACAAGTGTAGGATTACAAAGAGGAACAGATGCTACACAAATGGAAGTTAGTTTTGAAATCATTAATAATAATGAAGAAAATGTAGACAATGTATCTATGTTAGGAACATTCCCTACAAAAACAGAAGAAAATAACATAGATATAGCAGTTGTTAGCGGAGTGAATGTAGAAAATGGAACAGTATATTATACAGAAAATGAAAATGCAACAACAGATATAGAAAATGCAGAAAATGGATGGACAGAAAGTATAACAAATCCAACAGCCGTAAAGAAATACATGGTTAAGATGGATAATATTGCTTCAAGAAGTGCAGTTAGTGGTTCATATATGATAGAAGTACCAGAAAATCTAGAATATAACCAAACAGCAACAGAAGGATATGAAGTAAACTATACAAAAGGACAAGCAAGAACTGAAAATACAGTAACAGCAACAGAAATCTCAATGGAAACAGGTGTCGGACCAAAAATAGAAACAAACTTAACTGCAACACTAGCAGGAGAAGATTTGACAAATACAAGTACAGTAAAAAATGGAGAAGTTATCAAATATAGAGTACAAGTATCAAATGTTGGTTCAGAAGATGTAAGTAATATTACAGTAAAAGGAATGATTCCAGAAGGAACTATTTTAGTTGAACCAGTGGATAATTATGAATATACAGGTGCTTCATATTATAAAGGAATAGAAACAGATACATTTGAAACAACAATCGAATCTCTACCTGTGGGAGACATCACTTATGTAGAATATGAAGTTATGCTAAGTTCAAGCTTAGCAAATGGTACATCAATTGCAAATACAGTAGAAATCAATTATTTAGATGTTGTGCAAGAAACCAATGAATTTACAGTTCAATCAGAAGACGGAAATTTAAGAGCAATGGTAAAAAGAGTAACAGATAGAAAAGTAGACTTATATGAAACAGGAACAGTAGAATATTTTGCAATTGTTAAAAACACATCATCTGAAACATTAAATGATGTAACTGTAAAAACAAATAAATCAGAAAATTTAGGAGTATCAAGATTAACATTAATTACAGGTATGAGTGAAGATGAAGTATCAGATGAAGAAATATATACGATATCATCAGGAGAAATACCTGAAGTAACAGAAGAAGCTGCAGACACAGGTAATGAAGAACAAACCACAACAGAACAAATAGAATATAGTGATGAAATCAATATAGGAACATTGCAACCTGGAGAGGCAAAGGTATTAAGTTACAGTATGGTAATTAATGAAATGCCAGACAATACAGTAGATACAATCAATTTCTCAGTAGAGGCATCAGATGGACAAAAAGAATATAAATCAAATCTATGGGAAGATAAAGTAAACAGTTTTGATATTGATATGACAATGGAAGCAAATACAGAAAGTCAATATGTGAAATCTGGAGACAATATTACTTACACAATTCATGTAAGAAATAATAGTACATCTCCAACAGCTGGATTAGTAATACAAGATGACATTCCTTCTCAATTAACAGTAAATCGTGTAACAAAAGATGGAGAAGCAGTAGAATTTTCAACAAATCATATTGAAATACCAAGTGATATACCAGCAAATGGAGAAACAACAATTGTAATAGAAACAGTGGTTAATTATTCAGCAGCAAGAGCAGATGCAGAAACAATTACGAATAGAGCAGTTGCAACCCTTTATGGAGAACAGATAGCAATTACATCAGACTTAAACCACATCATAGAGGCAGATGTCATGGATAATCCAGATAATCCAGATAATCCAGAAGATCCAAACACTCCAGAAGATCCAAATAACCCAGATAATCCAAGTAATCCAGAAGACCCAAATAGCCCAGATGATCCAAATGGAGATATAGCAAATGGAGAGCAAATCATCAGTGGTTTAGCATGGTTTGATGAAAATGCTAATGGTAGAAAAGATGATGGAGAAACAACATTACGAAATATAACGGTTAGATTATTAAATGTAAATACAAATCAATTGGTTAGAGATGCTGAAGGAGATATATTAGAAGCAACAACCAATGAAAATGGAATGTATGTAATGGATAATATTGCATCTGGACAATATATTGCTATATTTACATATGATACAGCACAATATTCATTAACTACATACAAAGCAGAAGGTGTTAATGAAACTCTAAATTCTGACGTAAGATTAAATGAATTATTAATCGAAGATGAAAGAGAAACAGTTGCATCAACAGATATTATTCGTATAGATTCAGAAAATGTATCAGACATAAATATTGGTTTAATAGAATTACAAAACTTTGATTTAAAATTAGATAAATATGTAAGTAGAATATTGGTTCAAAATTCTGCGGGAACAACAACTAGAGAATATAATAATGCGACAACAGCAAAAGTAGAATTAGATGCAAAACAAATGAATGGATCAAATATTATTATTGAATACAATATTGTTGTAACAAATGTTGGTGAAGTAGCAGGATATGCTAGAAACATTGTAGATTATATGCCAGGAGATTTAGAATTCAGTTCTGAATTAAATAAAGATTGGTATGAAAGTGGAAATGCACTATATACAACAGCATTAGGAAATGACATCATTAACCCTGGAGAATCAAGAAGTGTAACATTAACTTTAACAAAAACAATGGGAGAAGATAACTTAGTTACAAGAAATAATGCAGAAATTTACGAGGCATATAATAACTTAGGCTTAGAAGATAGTAACTCAACACCAGCTAATAATGTTAGTGGCGAAAATGATATGGGTTCAGCAGATGTAATCGTTAGTATCAGAACAGGTGGCGTTGTTTACATGACAATTGGAATCATTGCTGTCATCATCGTATTGACAGGAATTGTTACAGGAATCATAGTAAAAAGAAAAAATGCAAAAGAGGAAAATTAGGAAGGAAAGGAGGTAAAAAAAATGAGTAAAGCAGAAAAACTACTAGTGGGATTTATCATAATGGCAATTGCTATATTGGCATATGCGAATATAGCAAAGGCAGCATCTTATAGTGTAGGACAAACAGTTTCTATAAACTATACAGATTATTTAAATGATGATGATTTATTTTGTGTAGAACATAAACAATCATTAAATAGTAAAAAGGTAACATACAAAGTTATCTCACAAGTAGACATAAGAGGAAATACTTCAACAGACCATACTGGGAAAAGTATAGAAAGTTGGCATAATGCAAAATTGGCACATATATTATCAGCAGATAATGGTGGAAATGGCAAACAAAATAGTCCAGTACAAAATGCGATTTGGAACTATATGTATACATGGATGAACAATGTAGGACAATATCATGCTGGTTTATATGTAGGATTTGTAAGTAATGTGCAAGGAAGTAGTTCTTACTTAGATTCAACATCTTCAGATTATGCAAATGAATTAGCAAATGTAGAATTTACAGATAATACAAATAAACAAGCAATCAGAGTACAATCAGATGGAGAAAATTTAAGAATAGGACCATTTAATTGGAGCTTTTCAGGAACTTTAAAAAGTGTAGTTGTCAAAGATCAAGATGGAAATGCAATTTCAGGTGTTACTTTTGTTACCTATACAGGAACAACAGCAAATACAATAGGGATTGGAGATATACAATCAGGAAAAGATTTCTATATTTCTATACCAATTAGTAGTGGAATTACTGGAATTACAACAATTACAGCCAGTGGTAGTATAACAGTAGAAGGTGTTAGAATTTGGTTCTTAGAATCACAAAGTGGATATAACTATCAAAACTTAATTGCAAGAGATCGTTATGATGCACCATATGATTATGAAACAGATTTTGAATATGATATTGATTTATTAGGAAGTTTGAAAGTAATTAAAGTAGATCAAGATGATCATGAGATTAAACTACAAGGTGTTGGTTTTAAAATCCAAAATAAACAAACAGGATTATATGTTCATCAAGATACAAATGGAGCAATTACCTATGTTGATGAAAGTCAAGCAACAGAATTTCTAACAGATGAAAATGGAGAAATTTTAATAGAAAACTTGATTGTAGGAACTTATGTAGCATATGAAACACAAAATCCAAATTATGGTTATGAGATTGTATCAGATGGTGTAGAACATACAGTCGTTGTAGATAAAACAGAAGACTTTGTCATTGAAAATAAACTATTATTAGGAAATTTAAAAGTCATTAAGGTAAATGAAGATAATCATGAAATTAAATTACAAGGTGTTGGCTTCAAAATCCAAAATAAAGAAACAGGATTATATGTTCATCAAGCTGCCGATGGAACAATCACTTATGTAGAAGAAAGTGAAGCAACAGAATTTGTAACAGATGAAAATGGAGAAATCTTAATAGAAA
This sequence comes from Bacillota bacterium, assembly GCA_963929465.1. Lineage (GTDB taxonomy): Bacteria > Bacillota > Clostridia > TANB77 > CAG-508 > CAG-269. The sequence continues at coordinate 23,108 of CAWVJG010000012.1, read as the reverse complement.
ACTTGATTGTAGGAACATATATAGCATATGAAACACAAAATCCAAATTATGGATATGAAATCATATCAGATGGTGTAGAACATACGGTTATTGTAGACAAAACAGAAGAGTTTGTAATAGAAAATAAACAAATCTATGTAAAACTTTCTGGATATGTATGGTTAGATAAACAATCAGGAAAACAATCAGAAAGAAATAGTTTATATAGAGATGATGTAAATGATGATACTGATGAATTATTAGAAGGTGTTATTGTAAGATTAATTGATAGAACAACTGGAGAAGTGGTAAAAAATGATAATGGAGAAGACTTCTATGCAGTAACAAAAGAAATCGATTTAGGAGATAACATTATCAGATATTATCAATTTGTAGATGTTAGAGTAGAGGATTTAGAGAACTATTATATTGAATTTGAATATGATGGATTAACATATACAAATGTAACACCACATATCGATATGGATAATGGTTCAAAAGCAGCAGAAAATCCAGAAGTTAGAGATACATTTAATAAAGGATTTAGTACAATTGAAGGAGCTTCTCAAACAACAGGTGTTGCACTAGATGAAAATGGAAATGTGGCACATGAATTAACATATAATAAAGATGCAGAACAACATACATCAACTTTAATTAATGAAGGATTACCAGTTGGACAATATCCAATCACAGCAAATACAGACGAAACAGGATATAGTATTATAGACCAATTTGAAGCAGGAATGGAAGAAATACCATATATCAATTTAGGATTATATGAAAGAATACAACCAGATTTAGCATTAATTAAAGATATGCAAAATGTAAGACTTGCAATCAATGGATATCAACACATATATGAATATGCACAAAGATTTGCAAATTTAGAAGCACAAGAAGCAGATGGAGATTATAGTGATACAGCATTTAATGTTGGTGTTAAATTTGCAAGTGAATATGTAGATGATTCTTATACAAGAGCCATATATAAAGCAGATTATGAATATGTAAATGAAGAAGACAGTAGTAGAGAATTAAAAGTATATGTAACATACAGAATTGGTGTTATGAACGAAGCAAGTGGACTAACAACACAAGTAAACAACTTAGTAGATTACTTTGATAGTAGATATACCATTGTTGCAGCAGGTACAGGAATTGATCAAGAAGGAATCATTACAGGAAATATTGAATATGACCAAGAAGCATATAATGATGAATATTCAAAAGCAATTATCTATACAAATTCAAGAATAGAATATGGACAAACAAATGAATTCTATGTGCAATTTGAATTAAGTAGAGAAGCAGTGCTAGAAATTTTAAATGACAGAGAAACATTAGATAATGTTGTAGAAATCAATTCATATTCAACATTTGATGGAAATGGAAGTGTATATGCTGGTGTAGATCTTGATTCTAACCCAGGAAATGCAATACCTGGTGATATGACAACATATGAAGATGATACAGATTCAAGCCCATCATTGAAATTAGAAGTAGCAGACGCAAGAGAAATAGCAGGTAAAGTATTCTTAGACTCTACATCAGGAGAATTATTAACAGGACAAATTAGACAAGGTAGTGGACAATATGAAGAAGGAGAAACAGGAATACCAGGAGTAGAAGTAAAACTTACGGAAAATACAGGAACAGGACTAGTGTATACAGCAACAACAGATGATAATGGTGATTTCTATATCTCAGATTTCATCCCTGGAGATTATACAATAACCTATACTTGGGGAGATGAGACATATACAGTACAAAACTATAAAGGAACCGTATATGATAAAGCAAGATATGATGCCAATATGGCAAATAAGGAATGGTATAAAACAGATGTAGAAACAAGATGGACAGATGCAGTAGATGATTATGACACAAGATTAGCAATTGATGCAGAATTAAGTGAAATCACAAATGCAACTGAAATCACAATCAATAAAATGGATTCTACAACACCAACTTTAGGAATTGGTGTAGAATACGAATCAACATACACAGCATCTTATGGAGATAGATATGTATATAGAATCGAAAATGTTGACTTCGGTATCGTAGAAAGAGCAAGACAAGATATATCACTAAATAAGAGAGTAAGTACAATGAAACTTACATTAGCAAATGGTCAACCATTAGTAGATTTACAAATAACAGAAGATGGTAAATTAGAAGGACAAACAGGAAATGTAACATATTTACCACCATCACCAGGCTCAATACCAGCAAATGGAATGGTAAGACTTGAATTAGATAGTGAAATCATACAAGGTTCAAGATTACAAATCGGTTATGAGATTAAAGCAACAAATAATAGTGAAATAGAATATTTGTCAGAAAACTATTATAAATATGGTATTATAGAAGGTGATGTTGTAACAATCACACCATCAGCAATTATAGATTACCTAGACAGTGATTGGGACTTTGATGCAGAAAGTAATCCTGATTGGGAAGCAATACAAAAAGATGATAGTAGGATATCATTAGCAGAAGAGGTTAGAAATTCAACATCAATCGATAGTGCAAAAATATTCTATACAGAAGCATTAGCGGGATATGATTTACAACCAACAGAAAGTGCAACAGTTATGCTAAATGTATCTAAATTATTAACATCATCAGAAGATATTGAACTAGGAAATGAAACAGAAATTGTAAAAGTAGAAAAACCAGGAGGACCAAATATTACTTCAATACCAGGAAACTATGTACCAGGTACAGGACCATCAGTAGAATCTGATGACGGTATGGCAGAAATTGTGATTGTAACACCAAATACAGGTGAAAACATGAATTACATACTACCAATTGCTATTACAGTAATCGCATGTGTTATCCTAGGAGTCGGTGTTGTCTTAATCAAGAAAAAAGTCTTAAAGAAATAAAAGCGATAAATAAAAAAATATGAGATTGGAGAAAATTCCAGTCTCATATTTTTTGTCCGTCCCCAAAATCCCTCAAAAAAACATACGCAAATAAGGGAATGACGAAAAACAAGATTTTAAAAAGAATTTTGTAATAAAACTGAAACAAAAATATAAAAAAATTGTCATAAAATGAAGAATGAAGCTTCCCTAAAGGGAAAGAAAACGTTTTAAAATTTTCCAGAAACTCCCTATTGCAAAGATTGAATATTCGCGCTAAAGTAAATATAAAGGATAGGGGGAAAACATATGAGTACGTATTTAAAGAACAAAAAAACATTATTCGTAGCAGTTATATTCATAATACTTCTGCTACTATTGGGCTCTCAACTAGTTATTGCTGATGAAGGCAATAACAATGCAGAACCAGAAACAACAGTAGATATTGCTATCAGTCAGGAAATAGAAAAATATTTACCTGTAGATGATAGTAATGTATTGTTGCAACAAAAAGTAAAAATAGAAAGTAGCAATATTGCAGGTAAAGAACAGGAAGATATATATGTAAGTGTACCAAAACTTATGGATAAACTTCCTGATACTGTAGTTGTATTGTACAATGGAGAAAAATTACAAGACAATTTATATTCTTATATAATAGAAGATGGACAATTATTGATTCAGAATTTAAATAGTCAAAATGAAATGGACAATACAGCAGAATATACAATTATATATGGATATATGGATACAACTGTAGAAGAAGTATCTGTTTATTCTCATGTAGATGTGAATATGAAATTAGTGGATAATCCTAATATATTTAGTAGCCAAAATGATTATGAAGCAACAATCAATCTAATGGGAAATAAAGTTAGTGTATCAGGAAAAATGAGTAATTCATTAACAAAAGGATATATGTATTCTGCTAATAAACAAAATATTAGATTCGCAGATCAATATAATGTAGAGATTTCAAATTTACAAGAAGTATCAGAAATCAACATGGCACATAGTGATTTAAACTTTATATTAGATGACGAGAGTGCTTTGCCTGCTGATGAATATATGTTCTTTGATACTACTATTATAAATAAAGAAAACATGATTAACATACTTGGAGAAGAAGGACAAATTCAAGTACTAGATGAGAATGATAAAATTATATATGTAATTAATAATGCAACAGACACAGATGAAAATGGAGATATTCGTATAGAATATGGAAGCAATACATTAGTTAGAAATATTAAATTCCGTATAACCACACCAAAAGAAATAGGCGTATTGCAATTTACAAATATAAAACATATTAATCCAAGTATCAATTATGATATAGAACAAATTAAAAGTTTGAGAAGGTTAGCTGAAAAAGTCATTGCAAATGATAGTGAAACAGTGTTAAGCATCAATTTAGAGGAACCAAAAACAACAATAGGAATAGAAACAAGCAAAAATCAATTAGATACAATGAATGAACAAAATGAATTAGAAGTTAATGTGACTTTAAAAGCAAATGAACCTACAGAAAAACTATTTAGTAATCCTTATATAGAAATTATCTTACCAAGCCAAGTAGAAAATATAGCATTAGTAGAAGATATCAAATTACTATATGATGAAGAATTACATATTGTTAATTATCAAATTGAAAACAATGTTATCAGAGTGTATATAGAAGGACAACAAAGCAACTACAAAGAAGACATTATGGAAGGTGCTATTCTAAACCTAAAATTAAGTGTAAAACTAAACAATAAAGCAACAGACAGCGAAGAAAAAATACAAGTAAAATGTATTAATGATGGAGAAGAAGCATTAACAGAAGGTACAATGAATATAAAAGCACCAGAAGATATTATTACAGTAAACTCAATAGAAGAATTAAATGTAGAAACAGTAGGAGAAGCAAATACGGAAGAAGTTACAGTATTACCAAGTGATACAAACAAAAGCTATAGAGTAAAATCACAAGTCATTGTCAATAAAGATAACATGAAGGATGTTACTATTGTAGGAGATTTACCAACAGATTCAAATGTGGTTAATCAAGAAGGACAAACATTAGAAAACAACATGGGTATGAAATTAGCATCAGATGTTACAACAAATATAGAAGGGCAAGTGGTTTACTATACAGAGAATGCCAACGCTTCAAATGATTTACAAGACCAAAATAATGGATGGTCTACAGAGAGAACAGAAAATGCAAGTAAATATTTAATTACTGTTCCAGAAATGAACAAATCTAATACATTAGATGTAGAATATACTGTTGAAACAGCTTCAGCAATGGAATATAACCAAACTGCATATCAAGGATATCAAGTACAATATTCAGATGAAAATAGAGTAACAACAACCACAGCAGACTCTACCTATTTAGCATTAACAACAGGACAAGGACCAGAATTAGAAAATAATCTATATGCATTAGTAGGAGATAAATACTTAGAACAAGGAGCAACTGTACAAAAAGGACAAGTTATCAAATATGTTATAGAAGTAAGAAATACAGGAGAAGAAAGTGTAGAAAATACAACCATTAGCGCAAATATACCAGAAGGAACAACATATGTTGAGCCAATTCCTTTATATCAATATAATCCAGGAGAATATTATCAAGAAATAGAAAAAGATACACAAGAATTTACAATAGAAAATTTAGGAGTGGGTGAAACAGCACAAAGAACATATGAAGTAAGAGTAAATAGTGATGCTACAGTAGGTGCTGAAATTTCAAATGTTGCAACCATACAATATGGTGATGTGCAAAAAACAACACAAGAATTAAGAAATCCAATTGCAGATGCAGGGCTTAGAGTATCTATAAAAACAACATTAGATGATGAGGGAGCAGTATATGAAGGAGATATAATTAAGTATGAAGCAATTGTAGAAAATATTAGTAATGCGACACAAGAAAATGTATCTTTAAAATGGAATATTTCAGGAACCTTTGAAATATTACAACAAACAATAATGGATGTTTCTGAATCAGGAACTACAGAAACTTCTCAAACAAGTGATACAGATACAATCGCTTTAGGAAATATGGAACCTGGACAAAAAGTCGTAGTAGATTTACTAGTAAGAGCAAGAGAAATGGTAAATAATGTTGACAATATTAATATGTATGCACAAGTACTACAAGGAAATAATACATATACTTCCAACAATTTGGTAGAAGAAGTTACTAGTAGATTTAATGTAGATATAAGTCTAGAAGCAGATAGAGAAGGAGAATATGTAGCACCAGGAGAAGAAATTAATTACACTATAAACATAACAAACAATAAAGAAAATACAGCTTCTGTTTATGTATATGATGAATTACCAATCGAATTAACTGCTAAAGAAATATATGTAAATGGTGAAATGCAAGAATTAAGTGAAAGTTCGAATATCGTAAGCTTAGATGTAGATGTAGCAGGAAATAGTACAACATCAATAGAGATAAAAGCAAATATTAATCAAATTGAAGGTAAAGATGAAGTTGTTCAAATTAACAATGTTGCAAGTGTATATGTAGAAGGTGTAGAAAAAAGAACAAATGAAGTTAGTCATTTTATTGATTATCAAATAGTTGAAGGTACAGAAAATGTAGACATAGCAATGGAAACAAACAACGAAGGACAATATATTCATCCTGGAGATGAAGTGGTATATACAATTACAGTAACAAATTATAACTCAGTTATAAGAGAAGCTTATATATATGATCAAGTGCCATCTGAATTAATGGTTCAAGAAGTTCTTGTAAATGGACAACCTCAAGAATTAGGAGCACAAAGAAATACAGTAGAAGTATTAAATACGCAATTAGGAACAGGAGAAAATAATCAAACAGTTGTAGAAATTAAAGCAACTGTTAGAGGAGATATCAGTAGTTTCGAAACAGTTAGAATTTCTAATGTAGCAACTTTATCAATTGAAGGAGAAGAAAAAGAAACAAATGAAGTTAACCATATCATAGAATATGAACAAGAAACTGAAGCAACAGATGTAGAAATTAGATTAGAAGCAAACAACAAAGGAGAATACTTATCAGCAGGAGATGAAATCAATTATCAAATTTTCTTAACAAATAATAATACAACAGATAAAGTTGTCAATGTACGTGATGAAATTCCAGGACAATTAGAAGTAAAAGAAGTTGTATTAAATGGACAAAAATTAGATTTAGAAATTAAAAATAATGTAGTAGAAGTTAATGATATTACATTAGATACACAAGATAATAAACAAGCAGTTATTGAAATAAAAACAATTGTTAAAGAAGGAACAGCAGAGACAACAATTCAAATTTCAAATGTAGCAACTTTAACAGTTGAAGATGGTACAGAAGTACAATCAAATGAAATTATTCACTTAATCAGATATGAAAATCAAGGTGGAGACCCAGATCCTGATAATCCACAAGATGGAAATACTACTGGAAATAATACACCAGGAGAAAATACAACAGGAAATAACACACCAGAAGGAAATACAACAGGAAATAATATACCAGGAGAAAATACAACAGGAAACAATACACCAGGTGGAGGAAATCAAGGAAATAATGATGACCAAAATCCAGAAAGTGAATATGAAATCAGAGGAAGTGTTTGGTTAGATGGAGACCAAAATGGAGAAATGCAAAGTACTGAAGAAAAAGTTTCAAATGTAAATGTATATTTGATTGATATGACAACAGGAGAAATTGTAAAAAGTGCTAGAGGAAATAATATACAAGCAACAACAGACCAAAATGGAAGTTATGTACTATCAGGAATTCCAAGAGGAACATATATAGTAGCATTTGAATATGATACAAGTACATATAAATTAACTTCATACATGCAAAGTGGTGTAAGTAGTGCTAGAAATTCAAAAGCAGTTGCAAAAACGATGACAATTAATGGACAAGAAAAAACTTATGGTGTGACAGATACAATTAATTTGACAAATAAAAATATTGCAAATATCAATATGGGACTTGTACAAACACAAATTTTTGATTTGAAATTAGATAAATATATTACACAAGTATCTGCTTCAGGAAGTGGAAATTCTGTAGTATATGACTATAACAATGTGTCACTTGCAAAAGTAGAATTAAGATCTAACTTACTTAGAAATTCTACAGTTGTTGTGGAATATACTATAAAAGTAACAAACGTAGGAGAAGTAAGTGGTTATGCAAGAAGAATTGTAGACTATTTACCAGAAGGTATGACATTTAATAGTGAATTAAACAAAGGATGGGTACAAGAGGGAGATATGTTATACAATATATCTTTATCAAATGATGAAATTAATCCTAATGAAGAAAGAAGTGTTACATTAATCTTAACAAAAACTATGACAGATAGTGAGACAGGAACTTATACCAATACTGCAGAATTAGGAGAAACCTATAATAGTAGAGGTATTACAGATATTAACTCAACACCAGGAAACCGTGCAAACGGAGAAAATGACATGAGTTCAGCTGATTTAATTATCAGTATCAGTACAGGTGAAGTGGTTATGTATATAGGATTAACCTTAAGTATCATAACACTAATAGCAGTAGGTGTTTATTTAATAAAGAAAAAAGTTTTAGATGTAGAAAGTAAGGAAAGGGGGTAAGAATATGAATAACATAAAAATTATAAAGAAAATTGTACTAATCATGATAGTATTCTTATCTGCCTTAGTATTAAGTGAAACAACATCTAAGGCAGGAAGAATTCCATTTGGTACACATTCTGTTATTGTTGATTTAAATGGACTGGATTGGAATTCTGATAATTATGATTTAATTCTTGGAAAACCAGGAGAAAAAACATATTGTATTGTACATGGACAACAAATTATGAACAATGGTACAAAGTATTATGTAAGAAACTATGTTCATATTGAAGGTAAAAAAAGTAGCTTTTATGGTAATAGAGACAACGTTTTTCAGAGTAACTATAATGATAGTGCCCACTTGTTAGCAGAACACACAAATGATGAAAACTTAATGTTTTCATGGATGTTAAATCACTCAGATCCAGGAAGTATTATGTGGAGTGGTGCAACAGAAGAGGCGGCAGAAAAATACTTATCAAATTATGATCCCAATAGTAGTTTATGGCTACATGTAGCAGGAGGCGGTAAGAAATATTCTGTAAACCAACAAGCAGTATATGGATACTTCCCAACTTGGGCTGCTGCAAATGACTATACTATAGTAACTAGTGGTGGACGGAATCAGTTATCCTGAATGGGAAAAACGTGCAGCAGAATATGTTAAAAATTATAATGAGAGTGGTACAGCAAGTATTACAAGTAGTACAAGAACAAATAACTTAACAAAAGAAATCATTACATATTCTGGAACAGAATATATAAAAATAGGTGCATTTAACCTAGTATATACAGGTACTTTTACAAATAATGTAGCTGTTTATAATCAAAATGACGCAAAAGTAAGTGTAAAATATGCTAAATATAATGGTAATACATTAGAAGTATATGATGACATTAATAGTGCTGTAAAATCTGGACAAGACTTTTATATATTAGTACCAGCTAATGCAGGTGTATCAAAGATTAACAAAATTGAGTTTGAGGTTTCATATCAAGCAGAAACATTAATAACAGATATGTGGATTTTACAACATGATGAGGGAGACGAATATCAAAACTTAATTACAGTTGATACAGATATAAAGAGAAGTACAACAACAGCTAAAATACAATTTACAAATATCGAACTATTTGGAGGATTAATTATCACAAAAACAGATAAAGACACAGGAGACAAATTAGCCAATGTAGGATTTAGACTAAAAATGGTTTCAGGAGAAAAAGCAGGACAATATGTTTCTGTAAATAGTAATGGAAATGCAGTATATAGCAGTAGTCCAACAGATATGAAAACAGATGCTAATGGACAATTAGTTATCAATGGTTTATATCCAGGAACTTATGAATTAACAGAAACAACAAACCCTAACCAAGGTTATAGTTCAACACCAGTGGTTATCACAGATTCTATTGTGGTAAATCCAGGACAAAATACAACACAAAATGTAACAAACGAAAAAGTATTTGCAAACTTATTAATTAGAAAAACAGATAAAGAGACAGGAGAAAAACTATCAGGAATTGGATTTACACTTCAAATGTTAGAAGGAGAAATGGCAGGAAAATATGTATCTATTGATGCTGACGGAAATGCAGTGTATGTAGATTCACCTGTAAACCTAATGACAGATGAAAACGGAGAAATCTATATCAAGAACCTATACAAAGGAAAATATGAATTAATAGAAACTGTTAACCCATATTATTACTATGATGAAGTACCACATCTTTCAACCAACAACTTAATTATAGATGGTGGAGAAGAAAGAACATTAAATGTAACAAATACAAAAGTATATGGTGGATTACTAATTGAAAAAACAGATAAAGATACAGGAGAAATATTATCTGACATTGGATTTACAATTCAAATGAAAGAAGGAGAAAAAGCAGGACAATATGTATCTATTGGTAGTGATGGAAAAGCAGTATATAGCAGTACACCAACGACATTATATACAGATAAAAATGGACAAATACAAATTTACAACATGTATCCAGGAACATATGAAGTAATTGAAACAGAAAACCCATATTTCTACTATGCAGATACACCATTTGTGATAACATCTAATTTAAAAATAACAGCTGGAGAAGAATTAAAATATGACATGAAAAACGAAAAAGTCTTCGGTAAGTTGGTTATTGACAAAACAGATAAAGATACAGGAGAAATATTGTCAGGTATTGGATTTACAATTCAAATGAAAGATGGAGAAAAAGCAGGACAATATGTATCTATTGGTAGTGATACAAAAGCAGATTATAGTAGCACACCAACAACCATTTATACAGATGAAAATGGACATATTGAAATTAATAATATGTATCCAGGAACATATGAAGTAGTTGAGGTAGAAAATCCATATTTCTATTATGCAGATACACCACTTGTTATGACATCTGATTTAAAAATAACAGCTGGAGAAGAATTAAAATATGACATGAAAAACGAAAAAGTCTTCGGTAAATTGGTTATTGAAAAAACAGATAAAGACACAGGTGAAATATTACCAAACATTGGATTTACAATCCAAATGACAAATGGAGAAAAAGCAGGACAATATGTATCTATTGGTAGTGATACAAAAGCAGATTATAGTAGCACACCAACAACTATTTACACAGATGAAAATGGACGTATCGAGATTAACAATATGTACCCAGGAACATATGAAGTAGTTGAGGTAGAAAACCCATATGACTTCTATGAAAATACACCATTTGTTATTGCAACTGATGTCAACATAGAAGTTGGAAAAGAATTAAATTACGATATGAAAAACGAAAAAGTTTATGGTAATTTAGTCATTGTAAAAACAGATGAAGATACAGGAGAAGTATTACCAAAACTTGGATTTACAATTCAAATGTTAGATGGAGAAAAAGCAGGACAATATGTATCAATCAATGATAAAGGAAAAGCAGACTATAGTAGTACACCAACAACCATCTACACAGATGAAAATGGTAGAATTGAAATTAAGAGTTTATATCCAGGAACATATGAAGTAGTTGAGGTAGAAAATCCATACTATGGATATGAAAGAGTACCACTTGTTATTACATCTGACGTACACATCTCAATTGGAGAAGTAACAAATGCAGATTTAACAAACAAAATGGTATATGGTAAATTCAAACTTACGAAGACAGATGAAGATACAGGCGTAAAATTAAGTAATATAGGATTTACATTACAAATGTTAGAGGGAGAAGGCGATAAAGAAGGTCAATATGTATCTATTGATCAAAATGGAGAGGCAGTATATAGTACAACACCAACAACCATTTACACAGATGAAAATGGTGAAATTAACATCAGTTACATCTATATAGGAACTTATGAATTAATCGAAACAGAAAACCCACATTTCGGATATGAAGATGTTCCAAAACTAATCAGTTCTGATATTGTGATAACACCAGGAGAAACTGTATCAGAATATGGTGCAACAAACAAGAGAGAATATATTAAGATATCAGGATTTGCATGGGAAGATAAGACTGATGGAAAAAATAGTACAAAAGACTATGAATGGGTAGAAGGAACAGAAGATAAAAGATTACAATATGTAACTGTTAGATTAAAAAATGCAAATGGACAAGTAATGGATGAAACAACAACTGATGCAAACGGAGAATATATCTTTGGTAACTATGATGAAAATCCAAATGCAGTTAAAATTAGAATTGATGATTTAGTAGGTGCATATATTGAATTTGAATATAATGGTATGAGTTATCAATCTATTCCAGTAGACTTACAATTTGATAGCACACAAGAAACAGATGAATTTGGAAAAACTGTAGAAATATATAGTAGTAATACCAATAAAGCATCAGATGAAAAGAAAAGACCACAATTTAATGATGACTTCTCAACAATTAGTAAAGGAAGGGCATATAATGTAAATGAAGAGATTAAATATAATTACGATTCAGCAAATCATCTAAGTACAGTTATTTATGGTGATGATGTAAAAAAAGGATATGAAGGACAAACATACCCAATCGCTGGAGTATATGATTATTATGAAATTCAAGCAGTTACACCAACATCATCAAATGCTCTTTGCACAGATTTAACACCAGATGACATTAGAAAAGATGCAGTTGTAGAAATCGGTGGATTAAACTTAGGTGTAGAAGAAAGAGTAATGCCAGACTTATTTGTACTAGAAGATATGCAAAATGTGAAAATTAGTTTAAATAAATATGAACATACATATGAATATGCACAAAGATTTGCTGATCCTGACAGCCCAGATAATCCATTATCAAAAGATCCAGAAACAGGGGAATTTAATGTAGGTGTTAAATTTGCTAGTAAATATATAGAAGGTTCATACTCAAGAACTGTATATAGTTCAGATGTTGTGTATAATCAACACAATGATGACAGCTTACAAGTACTTGTAACATATGTAGTAAAAATAACAAATGAATCAAGTGTATATACAAGACTAAACACATTAGCAAATTATTATGATGAACGATATGAAAATGTTGTAGTAACAGATGAACAAGGAAATACTTTAAATTGGTCTCCAGATAGCTATAATCAAAATGGTTTAAGAAGAGTAAACATACAAACAAACAACTATTTAATTGCACCAGGAGAAACCAAAGACTTATTCATTACATATGAATTAAATAATGAGGCAATCAATTCTATATTAAATGGCACATTAACATTAGAATCTGTTTCAGAAGTAGCATCATACTCTTCATTTAGTGATGCAGGTTCAACACCTTATGCTGGAATTGATATAGACTCAGCAGCAGATTCAACACAACCAGAAGTTAAAGTAAATGAACAAAATAGAACTGTAGACATTACAAGTACAATAGAAGATGATGTGGATAAAGCTCCATCACTAATTCTTGAAATAAAAGAAGGAAGAATGATAGCAGGTACTGTATGGGAAGATAGTGCAGATCCAAATTTACTAAATCTAACTGGAGATGCCAAAGAAAGAAAAGGTGACGGTGTTTATGATGAAGCTAATGAAAATGTTGTTCAAAATGCTAAAGTAGAATTATTGACAGTGACAGATACAGGATATCCACAAGCAAACTTATACAAGAAGGATGGAACAGTAGAACCAGCAATAACAATGACAGATGAACATGGTAATTATGAATTCTCTGGAGTTATACCAGCAAACTATGTAATAAGATATACTTATGGAGATAATGATGGACAGATTAGTACCATTTATGATAAAGATGGTAACAAAATAGGAGAAATACAAGCAGATGACTATAAATCTACAATTTATAGAGGTGGAAGTAGTGCAAGTATGGACGCATATTGGTATAGAGCAGAAACCAGCAACACTGGTACTAGCAGATTATCAGATGCAAGAGATGTCAGTGCAGTAAAAAAAGACGGAACAACTATTAATGACATAGTAGGATATAGAACAAGTCAAGATGAAGAAATGAATTATCAAACAACATTAGCAGGACTATTAAAAACAATTAGTGCTGATACTGCACAATTTGAAATTAGATTAGATTATGATGTTAACTTAGATAATAGAAGTGGATATGGAGTAGACTTGAAATTCTTATTTGATAACATCGACTTAGGTATTATTGAAAGACCAAGACAATATCTAGATGTTGATAAAAAGGTAGCAAATTTACAAATTGTGTTACCAAATGGTAATGACTTAGTTAACGGAAATCCAGAAACAGATAACTTACAAGGTGTTAGGGTATTAGATAATGATGATGTTTATATTGAAATTGACAATGAAATTATACAAGGGGCAACTTTAAGAATTAACTATGCAATATCAGTAGATAATAGAAGATCTGAAATTGACTATAATAGTGAAGATTACTATATTTACGGACAAGTTCCAGCAAATAAGGAAAATGCATATAAAGTTGTAAAAGTTGTAGACATGTATGACTACTTGCCAGAAGACTTAGTATTACAGGAAGGTGGAAAGTGGCAAAGAGTTGATATACAAGCAGAAGAATCACAAATTAAAGGTATCATTCTTGCTGATAAAGTATATGATGCAGTCAAAGACCATCAAAATGTCGTACATTTAGCAAGTCAAGTATTTGAAAATATGAAACCAGGTGAAGTAGCTACTGATGTAAGCTTAGTAGTATCAAAACAATTATCAACATCAACAGATGATTTAACATATGAAAATGACGTAGAAATTGTTAAATTAAAAGGTGGAAAAACATATGATTCAATACCAGGAAACTATGACCCAACAACAAATGAATCATATGACCCAGGAACAGACACATTTACAGAAGATGAACCAGACGATGATGAAGTAGAAGTAACTATCACACCACCTACTGGTGAGACAAAATCTTACTGGATGTATGTAGTGATTGGAATTAGTACTTTGATTGTTATCGGTGCAGGTGTTGTTATCATTAAAAAGAAAGTATTGTAAAGGTATAAAATGATAATATAATATAAAATCATATAGTAACCAAAAAATCATTCCTAAATAGGGATGATTTTTTTTGTCCCATAAAGTTATTGCTTTTTTTGACATTCTGTAATAAAATAAAAAACATAAAAACTAAAAAAAAGGAATATAAAAAAATATATCAAAAAAAAAACGTATATTCTGTAAAAAAGTTATTAGTCATAACTTACTAAAAAAGACAAAAACCACAAAAGACAAGTAGTAAAATATAGCATATATTTAGGTAAAGGTGGTATGTGAATATGTTTCAAAATATAAATGAATATACAGTGCAAGATAGAAAGAAAGAAACTGTAAATAGATGGTCAGAAGTGATTAAACGAAACAATATCATAATGTATATTTTATCATTCATGTTGTCATTAGTGAGCATAGGAGGAGAATTTTCATTATTCAGTATTAGTATATTAGGAGCTTGTTTTTCATCTTCTATTCCACTTTTAGGAGTAACAGTAGTATCTTTAATAGGAAATATTATAAAATTTGGTGTAAGTGGAGGATTAGAGTATTTTCTAACAAGTCTTGTATTTTTTATTAGTTTATTCATTATCAAACCAAAATATAACGAAGAGGAAAGAAATGAAAAAATTAAAGTAGGTAAAAACATATTTATAGCTGTTTTTATCATACAAATCATAAAAGCATTATTTGCAACTCTTACGTTTTATGACATATTATTAAGTATTACATACACAATTATTGCCATTGCATTTTACAAAATATTTGCGAACTCTATTTCTGTTATTGAAAATCTAGGAGAAAAAAAGGCATTTTCTATTGAAGAAGTGATAGGGACAAGTCTTCTATTAGCGATAGCCGTAAGCGCTTTTTCAGATATATCTATTTTAGGATTTTCAATTAGAAACGTACTTAGTATATTGATTGTATTAATTTTAGGCTGGAAAAATGGTGTATTAGTAGGAGCAACCTCAGGAGTAACAATTGGTGTGACACTTGGAATTATTACAGGAGGGGAACCAATTATTATAGCAGCTTATGCAATTTCTGGTATGGTAGCAGGATTTTTAAACCGATTTGGAAGAATTGGTGTCATTGTAGGATTTTGTATAGGAAATGTAATATTAGCATATGCATCAAATGGTTATACAGTAGAATTAATCTATTTCAAGGAAATCTTATTGGCATCTATTATTTTACTAGCAATACCAAAAAACATTAATATTGATATAGAAGAATTTGTAGGAAACTCAAAATTTTTACCAGTATCAAGAGAAAGAAGTTTGACAAGAGAAAAAGAAACTGTTGAAAAATTAAATAATGTATCTGAAACAATCAAAAAAATGGCAAATGCCTATGCGAAAGATACTAAAAAAGAGTTTTCTATTGAAGAAAAAGAAGAAAATAAGCAAATATTTATCAATGAATTACTAAATAATTTAGAACCATATAAAGACAACTTATTATATGAAGATATCGCAAATGTAGATGGAAAAATTGTAGATGAAATATTTAATTTATTATTAGAAAAACAAGAAATTGAAAGAGAAGATTTGTTAAAAATCTTTGCAGATTGCAATAGTTATATTATTGGATTTGATGATAAAGAAATCAGTGGATATTTAGAAGAAAATATTTTACAGATTTTAAGAATTTTAAATATATCTTATAAAGTAAGCAAAAATAATTTTGTTTGGAAAAGAAAACTAGAAGAAAACAAGAAAAATATGGAAACACAATTAAGAGGTGTTTCAAAAGTCATTTCTGGAATCGCAAAAGATATACAAAAAGAAGCTGTTAAAGAAAAGAATTATACAAAACAAGAAATTGAAATTATCGAATTATTAAAACAAAAAGAAATACAAGTGAGTGAAGTAGCTATTACGCAAAAAGATAGATATATTGTTCATATATTACTTAAAGAAATAGCAAATAATCGTATCATTGAAGATATACTGACAAAAATCTTAAAAGAAAAAATGATTTTAAATGATGAAAATTCTACAGAAACAGACTTAATTTATATTTCTGATGATAAATATGTCATTGGATTTGCAACAGCAGATTCTAGCAAAAATCAAAGTGAAGTTTCAGGAGATAATTTTGTCAATACAAGATTAAAAGATGGAAAATATGTCATTGCACTAAGTGATGGAATGGGAACAGGAAGAAAAGCAAATGAAAGTAGTATGCAAGCATTGACAATGTTGAAAAATTTATTAAAATCTGGATTTGATAAAGATAGTTCTATTGAATTAATCACTTCAAGTTTGATTAGCAAAAATGAAGAAATTTTTGCAACATTAGATATCGCCATTATAGATTTATATAAAGGAACTGTGGAATTTATAAAAAGTGGTGCATGTCCAACATATATCAAAAAAGATAAAAAAGTACAGATTGTAAAATCAAATTCACTTCCAGCAGGAATGGTCAATCAAGATAATATACAAGTATTTGATACAGATATACAAAATGAGCAAATCATGCTTATGTGTACAGATGGTATATTAGATTCTAATATAGAATATAAAAACAAAGAATTATGGATTAAATATTTATTAGAAGATATCGAAACAAAAAACACAAAAAAAATTGCAGATATTGTATTAAATGAAGCAATAGATAACAATTTTGGAAAAATAAAAGACGATATGAGTGTCATCGTGTGTAAATTTATGAAAAAAGATTCATAGAAACCATATCAAGGATAAAAGAACTTTTTAGACAAAAGAAAATAAACAAGTTTTACAATAAAATGGGAGGAACAAATGTATGAGTAGAGGAAGAAGATATGAAGAACGAAAGTTAAATAAGAAAAAAGTTTTTGCAGTCATTCTAGCATTTGTTGTAATTATTATGTCTGTATTTATTATAAGAGGGATTTTTCAAAAAGAAAGCAGTAGAGGAGAGATTGCTAGTAAAACATATTTTGCAGCATATCAAAACAACAAATGGGGTGTCATTGATGAAAATGGTGACACAGTGATAGATCCTTCTTATGAAGAAATGATTATTATACCAGATAATAAAACAGACATTTTTCTTTGCACATATGATGTGAATTTTGACACAGGAGAATATTCAACAAAAGCCTTAAATAGTCAGAATCAAGAAATTTTCACAGATTATACAAAAATAGAAGCGATAAGTAATCATGATGAAAATAATAATTTGTGGTATGAAGATAATGTATTAAAAGTGCAAAAAGATGGAAAATGGGGAACCATTAATTTTGAGGGAGAATCTATCTTAAATACAGAATATGAAAGTATAGAAGCATTACCAGGTGTAGAAAATGCATTATTAATCCAAAAAGATGGAAAATATGGTGTAGCAGATAGAGAAGGAAGAATCATTTTAGATACGAACTATGCAGAAATTACAAACTTAGGAAAGACAAATAGAGATGGCTATATTGTAAAAGATGATGCAGGACTATATGGAATTGTAGATTCCTCTAAAAAAGTAATATTACAAAATCAATATCAAGAAATTGAAAAAGTATATGGAAATGACTTATATGTGGTGACACAAGATGGAAATCAAAAAGTGGTAAATGCCAATGGAGAAGATGTTCTAACCCAAGGATTTGAACAAATATCAGCAATATTAAAAACAAAAGACCAAGGTGTTATTTATATTTCAAATGGAAAATATGGTGTGATGAGCTTAACAGGAGAAGTTTTAATAGAGGCACAATATGATAATTTAGTAGAAGCAAAAGCAAATATTTTTATAGCAACAAAAGACAAAACACAAGGAATTGTGGATATAGAAAATGCAGAAAAAGTACCATTTACTTATCAAACGATTACATATAATGAAACAGGAGATATTTATATTGCAGAAGATGAAAACTTTAATAGTAATATCTTAGATAGTAACTTTGACGTAAAACAAACAGGAATCTTAATTGAAATCAATTCAACTTCAGGCTATTTTGAATTAAGACAAAATGATGAATATAAATATTATAATTTTAAATTTGAAGAAAAAAATAAAACCGAAATATTAAGTAATCATACATTATATTTAGATAAAAAAGATAATCTTTATGGATATGTAGACAAAGATGGAAATGTTGTGGTAGAATATATGTATGATGATGCAACAGAGCAAAATGAATATGGATTTGCAGCAGTGAAAAAAGACGGAAAATGGGGAGCAATTAACAATAAAGGAGAAGTTGTACAAGAACCTACATACAATTTAGATGATTATTTAGTTGTTGATTTCATAGGAAAATGGCATCTAGGAAAAGACTTAAATATGAATTATTATAATCAAGAGTGATAATTTGCAAAATTTATATATCAAACAATGTAAAAAGAAATCAATTTTTATAAAAAGGTGATAAACATGGAACTAAAGATAAACTATCAATATACATATTTTATACATCCTTTTGTTGTAAAACAAAAGAAATATCAAAAATATATATTACGATTATTAAGAGATAAAAACTGTAAAATAAAAAGATTTGAAAAAGAAAAAGACTTAAGATTGTATAAGCATTTTACACCAAAAATGAGAGACTTTCTTTTCTCAAGTTTTAGTTTTACAAATTCAAAATATGCAAAATTTAAAGAAATGCCAATAGAAACACAAGCAGCAGTACTTTCTAAATATCCTTGCAGTATATTTGAATATACGATAAAAAAAGATATTCAAGGAAAAGCAGGAGATGGAAAAGGAATCTTCTTTAAGATACAGAAAATAGAAATTATTTGTTTTCAAACAGGAATCTGTTTTTTGTGTATGAAAACAAATATAGAAGACAATCCAACTTTTTCAGATGTTTTGAATTTTAATTATAAATTTAGAGATATCAAACAAGATAATAGAACATTAAATAACTATGATAAAATTAACATACAAACAGATAGCTTTGCAAGTATTGATAAAATAACGGATTTTATAAAAGGAATCACAGGGTCTAATGTGGAGGCAATAAAATTAGATATTAATACAGAGCGCTTTTTAACATATTCTTATGTATGTATAGACCAATCAGCATGGAATGTAGATAATCCATTTGAAAATATTGAAAATAACTTTATAAAATTTGTTCGATTTTTACCTGCTGATAATTCTGCTAGTTTACGAGAAGATGATATTGTATCACTAGCCAAATGGAAATATACAAAGATGGGAATTACAAAATATGGTGTAACCTTGTTTTCATCATCAACAGACATTAATAATTACACAACTTTGCCAAATGAATTCGAGCAACAATATCTATATACCTATATATTTGAATTGTATAAGAAAATTTACTTGAAAAAACTAAGTTTGGAATTTAAACATCCAACAAAAATTAAAGAAGTAAGAAAAGAATTTATATCTTTTACAAAAAATATATGGATACAAGAAGTAACGGAAGATGAAGCAGGAACCATGTTTGACCATAAAGTAAAAGAAATGTTAGGATTAGAAAAATTATATAATGAGGTAAAAACAGAATATGATGTCTTATATAAAGAACTAAACATTGAAAAAAATAAAAATGTAACAATTGCCATTTCGGTTATTTTAGTTGTCTCATTAATATTTAATATATTAAACTTTGTATTGCTATCAAAATATTAGTAATAAGGTATTGTTTTGATAAATAATAAACTAGAAAATAAATGGATTATCTAAATTATGTTTATACTTTTAGATAATCCATTTTGCTATATTATATTACATTGGAAAAAAATCTAAAATTTTAAGTTACTTAGACTCAAAGTGAAAATAAAAAATGTAATATTTTATTTTAAAAGAAAAATAAATAGAATTGTGTTTGGTAAAATAAAAAAAGAAAAAACAAAAAAAGAAAAAGAGAAAAACAAAAAAATAAAAGAAAACAGAACAGAAAACATGAGAGAGAATCATAGTAAAAATAGGAAGAGGAAAAAATAGTATGAAAATAAGTTGCGGTACAGATATTATAGAAATTAAACGAATAAAAGAAAGTATAGAAGAATTAGGAATAAAATTTTTAGAACGTGTTTATACAGACAAAGAAATTCAATATTGCGAAAGTAAAAAGAAACAAAAATATCAACATTATGCAGCTCGATTTGCAGCAAAAGAAGCAGTATTTAAATCAATCTCACGTAAATTAAAGAATAAGTACGATATTGGTTGGAAAGATATAGAAGTGATTAATGATGAAAATGGAAGACCATATGCGAACTTATTAAATATAGAAATACCAGAAATAGAAGAAATGGATATTAGTATTTCACATTGTAAAGAATATGCAACAGCAAATGTTGTGGTAGTATGGAAATAATGTCCAATTGGGGACGTTTCTGTTTGGGACATTTTTAATGCTATGTTAATTATAAAAATAAATGTAATTAAAATTTTATTCATTACTCGGTTAGCATTGCAGAATAAATAAATTCTAAAAATACCAAGCAGGCACCTCTCAAGGAGAGTTTGAGATTCTCCTACTTGGCATTTTAAGAATTTATAATATTCTTCCATTTACATTCGTAATTTCATAAAATTTTAATGACATTTATTTTTTAAAAAATTTTATTTTAAAAAATGTCCCAAATAGAAACGTCCCCAATTGGACAAAGGAGGTAAATAAAGAATGGAGTTTTTTGATAGTCATTGCCATTTAGATGATGAAAGATTTGATGAGGATAGAGAAACATTAATAAAAGAAATAAAACAAGCAGATATTACAAAGTTTGTTTCTGCAGGATATAGTATAGAGGGTTCTAAAAAAGGTATAGAATTATCTAAAAAATATGAATATATATATACGATTTGCGGAATTTCTCCAAATGATATTCCACAAAATGAAGAAGAATTGTGGAAAGATATAGAGACAATAAAGGATTTGGTGAAAGAAAATATAGAAAATAAAAAAATTGTAGCTATTGGAGAAATTGGATTAGATTATTATTGGGAAAAAAATTTACAAAGAAGAGAGTTACAAAAACAAGCTTTTGAAAAACAAATAGAAATGGCGAATGCATTTGATTTACCAATTGTGATCCATACAAGAGATGCAGTTATGGATACCATAGAAATTTTAAAGGAGAATACAGTTAATAGGAAAGGGATTTTTCATTGTTGCCCACTAAATAGAGAATTGGTAAAAGAAGCATTAAAACTTGGCTTTTACATATCTTTTGCAGGGCCAGTTACTTTTAAAAATTCTAAGAATGCAAATGAAATCATAGAAATGGTACCAGAAGATAAAATGTTAATTGAGACAGATAGTCCATATTTAGCACCAGAACCAGTCAGAGGAACCAGAAATGATCCTAGAAATGTGAAATTTATTGCACAGAAGATAGCAGATGTAAAAGGGAAAACAATAGAGGAAGTTGCTGAAATAACCTATGCAAACACAGAAAGAATTTTTAATATATAACAAATACACCATAAATATTCATTGTTAACAAGATATTTATGGTGTATTATAATTTCTAATATTTTAAATTTCTTAAAGCTTCAATTCTATCTGCAGTACTAGGGTGTGTAGACCATATATTTGAGCTTTTTTTCTTACCATTTTTAGTGTTTTTCTTAAATGGATTAATTATATACATGTTAGCAGTGGCATTGTTTGCAGTTTCTAGTTGATTTGGATCATTTTCTAATTTTTGTAAAGCAGAAATTAAACCATCTGGGTTACGTGTAAATTCTACTGCAGTACTATCTGCTAAAAATTCTCTTTTTCTGGATAAAGCAAGTTGCATAAGTGAACCAAAGATGGGAGCTAAAATTAGAAAAATTAATCCAACTAGCATTAATATACCATTTGCTTTACTATCGCTATCACTATCTTTCACTCCGCCCCAGAATAAAGCACGAGTAAATAAATCAGACAGCATCACAATAAATCCTACCATAACAGAAACAACACAACTTAAACGGATATCGTAATTTTTGATATGGCTCATTTCATGTGCAATAACACCTTCTAATTCGTAATAATCTAATTTTTCTAGAAGACCAGTTGTAACACAGATAACGGCATTTTGTGGATTTCTACCAGTTGCAAAAGCGTTTGGTTGATTATCATCTACAACATAAAGTCTAGGTTTATTAGGAAGCCCAGCTGTTATCATTAAAGCATCCAAAATATTTACTAATTTCTGGTCTTCTTCTTTCGTAGCAGGTCTTGCTTTATTTAATGATAATACAATTTTATCACTATAATAGTAAGAAGCCCAAGCAGAACCAATTGAAAAAATTAAGGCAA
>CAWVJG010000011.1:0-10637 GCA_963929465.1 Bacillota bacterium | reverse complement strand
TCAGATTCAGAAGAGGAAATAACAAAAAAAGTTATGAGTGCTGTTACAGATCCAAATAGAATAAAAAAAGATGATTTAGGAAATCCTGATATATGTATGGTAGCATATTATCATAAACTATTTTCTACAAAAGAAGAAACAGATACGGTATGTGCAGAATGTAGAGCAGGAAAAAGAGGATGTGTTGCATGTAAAAAACAATTAGCAAAAAATATTAGTGAATACTTGAAACCAATTAGAGAAA
The DNA here is from genome assembly GCA_963929465.1 of Bacillota bacterium. Classification (GTDB taxonomy): domain Bacteria; phylum Bacillota; class Clostridia; order TANB77; family CAG-508; genus CAG-269. Next base: position 10,393 of record CAWVJG010000011.1, on the reverse strand, counting down.
AAAGAAAATATTATGAAGAACATCCAGAATTAGTAGATAAAATCTTAAAAGAAGGAACGCAAAAAGCAAGAAAAACAGCACAAAATACAATGAAAAAAGTAAAAGAAGCAATGAAATTAGATTATTTTGAATAATGTTGATATGTATTTAACAAAAGAGTTCGTTTTTTTTAAAATTAGGAGGAGAAAATTATGCAATATATAAAAAAATTGCCACAAGAACCATCTTTTTTACAGAATGGATTACATGGGTATAATTATATATTAAATACAGAAGATATTAGTATTACTATAGAAGATTGTTTTAAAGGTCATGATAAATATCACACAAATATACATAGTAATAAAATATATTATGTAGTGGAAGGAAAAGGAAAATTTAAAATAGGGGAAGAAACATTTGAAGTAAAAAAAGATGATTTAATAGAAATTCCTAAGAATACAGAATTTGTTTTTGCAGGTAAAATGAAATTGTTGTTAATCATGTTACCAGCATTTAGACCACAAGATGGGATTGATGGAAAAGAAAATGATTTGTATTAGAAAAGGAGAATAACATGTTTACAGATTATACAAAAATAATTATAAAATCAGGAGATGGCGGAAATGGAGCAGTATCTTTTAGACGTGAAAAATATGTAGCAGCAGGTGGACCTGATGGTGGAGACGGAGGAAAAGGTGGAGACATTTATTTTCAAGTTGATAAAGATAAAAATACATTAATTGATTTTCGATATAATAAAAAATTCAAAGCTGGAAATGGTGAAAATGGTAGTGGAAGTCATTGTAATGGAAAATATGGAAAAGACTTATATATCAAAGTTCCTATTGGTACAGTCGTAAAAGATGTAGAAACAGGAAAAGTGGTAGCTGATTTATCTACACCAGAACAAACAGAATTGGTTTTAAAAGGTGGAAGAGGAGGAAGAGGAAACTCTCATTTTGCAACTTCTACAAGACAAGCTCCTAGATTTTCAGAAGATGGAGATAAAGGAGAAGAAAAAGAGGTTATATTAGAGTTGAAATTATTGGCAGATGTGGGATTGCTAGGATTTCCTAATGTTGGAAAATCTACTTTTTTATCAATCGTTACTGATGCAAAACCTAAAATTGCCAATTATCATTTTACTACATTACAACCCAACCTAGGTGTTGTCAAAACTAAAAATGGTGACGGATTTGTTATTGCAGATATTCCAGGAATCATTGAAGGAGCAAGCGAAGGTGTAGGATTAGGATTACAATTTTTAAGACATGTGGAAAGAACAAGACTATTATTACACTTTTTAGATGTATCAGGACAAGAAGGAAGAAATCCAGTAGAGGATTTTTATACCATTAATAAAGAATTAAAAAATTATAGTGAAAAATTAAGTACCAGAAAACAAATTATCGTAGCAAATAAAATTGATGTGCAAAATGAAGAGTTTATAAAAGAGATAGAAGATTTAGCTAAAAAAGAAGGATTAGAATTATATAAAATATCAGCAGCTACAAAACAAGGCGTACAAGAATTAATCGACCATGTAGCAGAAGTGTTGAAGACATTACCAAAAGAAGAATTGGTAGAAGTAGAAGATAAGAAAGTATATACATTAGAAGAAAAAGAAGATGATTGGACGATTAAGATAGAAGATGGAGTATTTATTGTATCAGGAAGAGCAGTTCAAAGATTAATGGGAAGAGTAAATATCGAAGATAATGAATCTATGTATTACTTACAAAAATGTTTAAAGAATATGGGAATTGAAGACAAGCTAAAAGAAATGGGCGTTTGCGAAGGTGATACGGTTATTTTAGATGATTGGGAATTAGAATGGTATGAATAATTTCACAACTTTGTATAAGCTAAATTTTCATAGAAATTCTAAAAGAAAAAAGTGCGATTCTCTCATTGTAGCTATAAATCATAAGCAAAATGAGCAGTTCTCACTTTTTTCTTTAATAATATCTAAATTCGAATTTAGATACGCAAAATCGTTTCATTTTTTATATTCTATATTTTTTATTTTTTACTTTGAAAAAAGGGAAAAATGAGTCCGTCCCCAAAATCCCTCAAAATGTCCCAAACAGAAACGTCCCCAATTGGACAAAAATTTATGAATAATAGTTGACGAATTTCAAAAAAAATGATATAAATATTAAGTAAAATTTATGGCCCCTTGGTCAAGCGGTTAAGACGCCACCCTCTCAAGGTGGAATCATGGGTTCGATTCCCGTAGGGGTCACCATATATTAAAAGGGAGTAGCTTTTAATTACTAATCAACAGTCGCGATAGTCAATATCTGGTTAGTAAGCTTTTTAAGAAGTAAGCAAGACTTTTAAAAGGATAAAATCTTTTTAAGGGTCTTTTTTGTATTCTGGAAAATGACATTTCCAAAATATAAAAAATATTAAAGATTTTATTTCCTAATATAAAGGAAATGGAGGCTACAAAAATGTAAAGATAAAAGTTAATAAATATTAAAATTTTTACATAAAAATAAAACAAAAATATTGATATATTTTCACTACTTGGATAAAATAAAAGTGAAAATATGCGGAAAAAATTAAAGGAGGAAAAAAATTGGAAAGTAAAAACTGGTTTAACAAAGAAGTAAAGGATGTTGAAAAAGAACTAGAAACAAATCAAGAAACAGGTTTAACAGCAGAAGAAGTAACAAAAAGAAGAGAAAAATATGGATTAAATCAATTAAAAGAAAAGAAAAAGAAATCTTTGTTTATGAGATTTGTAGACCAATTTAAAGATTTTTCTATTATCATTTTAATTATCGCAGCTATTGTATCAGGATTTGTAGGTGTTGCAGAAGGAGAAGGAATTACAGATACGATTATTATCTTAATAGTTGTTGTTTTAAATGCTGTTATTGGTGTGACACAAGAGTCAAAAGCAGAAAAATCACTAGAAGCTTTGCAAAAATTAACAGATCATGCTTCTAAAGTTGTAAGAGATGGAAACGTAACTGTTGTTCCAGCAAAAGAATTAGTACTTGGAGATATTGTTGTACTAGATACAGGGGACTATATTCCAGCAGATTTAAGAATTATAGAAGCAGTCAACTTAAAAACACAAGAATCTTCATTAACAGGAGAGTCTGTACCAGTTGATAAAACAACAGAAAAAATTGATGGAGAAGATGTAGGAATTGGTGATAGAACCAATATGTTATTCTCATCTAGTTTAGTAACCTATGGTAGAGGAAAAGGTATTGTTGTAGAAACAGGAATGACAACAGAAGTTGGAAAAATAGCAGAAATGATTAATGAAACAGAAGAACAAATTACACCACTACAACAAAAATTAAATAAATTAGGAAAAACATTAGGAATTACAGCCATTGTCATTTGTATTGTTATCTTTATTATAGGATTATTCCAACAAAAAGAACCAATTCATATGTTCATGACAGCTGTATCATTAGCAGTAGCAGCAATCCCAGAAGGATTGGTAGCAGTATCAACTATTGTATTAGCAATTGGTGTGCAAAAAATGGTTAAGAAAAATGCGATTGTTAAGAAATTACCAGCAGTTGAGACTTTAGGAAGTGCAACTGTTATATGTTCAGATAAAACAGGAACCTTGACACAAAACAAAATGACAGTAGAAAAAGTTTTCTTGAATGGTGAAATCAAAGATTTAGAAGAAATTGATAGCAAAAATGTATCAGAAGATATGACCACATTGGTATATGCAAATATGTTATGTAATGATACAAAAATTGCAAAAGATGGAACATTAACAGGGGATCCAACAGAAACAGCATTGGTAGATATGGCATTCAAATTAAATTTTGACCCATCTGTTTATGATAGAATGACACGTATTTCAGAAGTCCCATTTGATTCAGATAGAAAGTTAATGACAACAGTTAATAAAGTAAATCAAAACTATATTGCCTATACAAAAGGTGGTGTAGATGAATTATTAAGAATTTGTAAAGGATATTTATATAATAATGAAATAAAAAATGATTTAGATAATTATGCTGTAACGATTAGACAAAAAAATGAAGAAATGGCAAAAGAAGCTTTAAGAGTGTTAGCATGTGCATACAAAGAATTTGATCACGAACCAACACAAGCAGAATTGGAAAATATAGAAAGTGATTTAATCTTTGTTGGTATGGTTGGAATGATAGATCCACCAAGAGAAGAGGCAAAAAAAGCAGTAGAAAAATGTAAAACAGCAGGAATCAAAACCGTTATGATTACAGGTGACCATAAAATCACAGCAACAGCAATTGCGAAAAAATTAGGCATATTAGAGAATGAAGATGAGGCAATTACTGGTTCAGAATTAGAAAAAATGTCTGATGAAGACCTACAAAAAAATGTAAGACACTATTCTGTATATGCAAGAGTATCTCCAGAACATAAAGTGAGAATTGTAAAAGCATGGCAAAAAAATGGTGAAATCGTAGCTATGACAGGTGATGGTGTAAATGATAGTCCTGCACTAAAAACATCAGATATTGGTTGTGCAATGGGAATTGTTGGAACAGATGTTGCAAAAGAAGCAGCAGATGTTATCCTAACAGATGATAACTTTGCAACCATTGTATCAGCAGTAGAAGAAGGTAGAAGAATTTATGACAATATATTAAAAGTTATCCAATTCTTATTATCAAGTAATATAGGAGAAGTTGTTGTATTATTCTTAGCAACACTATTAACCCCATTATTTGCGAGTTGGTTTGGAATAACCGATATTGCTCACTTAGAAATCTTATTACCAATCCATATTTTATGGATAAACTTAGTAACAGACTCATTACCAGCATTAGCATTAGCATTTGATCCAGCAAATGCAGATATCATGAATAGAAAACCAAATAAACCAGGAAAAGGTGTATTCACAAAAGGAATGACATGGAGAATTGTATATCAAGGTGTAATGATAGGATTATTAACACTTGGAGCATTTATGATAGGACTTGCAACAACAACAGAACCAATTGATGGATTAACATTAGACGAATCAAAAATAGAAGTAGGTCAAACCATGGCATTTGTTACATTAGCTTTTTCAGAATTAGTTCATGTATTTAATGTAAGAAATAATAAAAAATCTATCTTTAAAACAAAAGTATTTAATAATAGCAAACTAATATGGGCAGTACTTGGTTCAGCAGTATTAATGGGAATTATATTGGCTGTACCAGCATTAAGAACAATTTTCAGCATACCAGCATTACCAACAGAAAATATCTTAGAATTAATTGGTTTAGTAATATCACCATTAATTATTGTAGAATTGTTTAAATTATTTAGGATTAATAGTTTTAAAGATGAATAAGAGAAAAAGGGATTTTGGGGACGGACTCATTTTTCCCTTTTTGAATTTAATCAACATAAAAAATATAGAATATAAAAAATGAAACAATTTTATATTCTATATTTTTTTATTTAAAAAAAAGGGAAAAATGAGTCCGTCCCCAAAATCCCTTTTTCTAGCAATCCTTAATAAAAAATTAATAAATCCTCTATTTATTATTAATAAAAATGTGGTATAGTATATATGCTAGAAGATAAAGGAGGAAAAATTATGTATAATATATTAGTAGTTGATGATGATAAAGAAATCGTAAATGCCATTGAAATTTACTTGTCTCAAGAAGGATATAACATTATAAAAGCTTATGATGGAGAAGAGGCTTTAGAAAAATTAAAAGAAAATGAAATTCATTTAATTATTTTAGATATTATGATGCCAAATAAAGATGGAATTGAAACATTGCAAGAAATTAGAAAAGATAAAACCATTCCTGTGATTATGTTATCTGCAAAATCAGAAGATTATGATAAGATTTCAGGATTAAATACAGGAGCAGATGATTATGTAACAAAACCATTTAATCCATTAGAATTAATTGCAAGAGTAAAATCTAATATTAGAAGATATGTGGATTTTAGTCATGTAAATTATACAAATGGAAAGAGTGAAAATCAAAAAGAAAAGTTATTAAAAACGGGCACTTTAGAAATGAATGATGAAACAAAAAAGGTTATGGTAGATGGAAAAGAAATAAAATTGACAGCAACAGAGTATAACATATTAAAATTTTTATTAGAGAACAAAGGAAAAGTATTTTCAATAGAACAAATTTATGAAAATGTATGGAATGAAGAAAGTTATGGAGCAGAAAATATTATCGCTGTCCATATTCGACATATCAGAGAGAAAATAGAAATTAATCCCAAAGACCCTAAGTATTTAAAAGTTATATGGGGAATTGGATATAAAGTAGAGGACATAAAATAATATATGAATCTATCAAAAATAAATACGTTAGAACTAGAATGAGGTTATAAAAACATAGGCAGAAATAAATAAGAAAAGCATTTTTAAAATTATAAATAAAGAGAAGATATAAATAGAGAAGAAGGTGAGTACATGCAAAATGCAAAAGAATCGATATTATTAAAATTTTTATGTTATATATTCATTCCAATTATGATTTTTATTTTAGCTATTAGTATTATAGATGTATCTATTACATCACAATATGGAGAAATGGAAGGACCAGAAGAATATATTGAAACAGAAGAATTTGGAAGAGAATATTTATTAACATTAATTTATAATGTTCGAGATATTAGAAGAGATAAAAATCGAATGCAAATGGACATTGAAAGTGAAAGTACTTCAGAAACATATGAAACAGCATCAGAAATAACAGAAGAAACTCCATATGACAATTATAATGAAATAGCAGATGAAAGTTACGAATATCCAGTGTATTATGAAGTGATAAATTATAATAATACCAGAATAAGCCAATATATCAATTATATTATTATTGATAAAGAAAATGGAGATATGTTTACAAATATTCGATCAAATAATTATCCAGAAGAAATTAATAAATTAAAGTCAGAAAAAAAGAATTGGAGCTATCAGGATGGAAACATAACAACCAATATTAATAGTATTAATCAAGAAAGCACAAAATATATGACTTCATCTACATATTCAACAGATAATTTTGAAGGATATGAAGTATATTCTAAGATTGACCCAAATACTTTAAATTATTCAAATTCTTTATATGTTCAGCAAACAGTGTATAACATGTTTAAAGGACATGAGAACTTGCCTACATATTTAATACCATTATCAGCAATTTCAATCATTATTATGATTGTATATTTAATCTGGGCGACAGGACATGAAAAAGGAAAAGAAGGGATTCAATTAAATAGTATTGATAAAATTTCTTATGAAATTATATCTATTGTGATTATGTTTGTTATTGGTATGATGATGAGCTTTGCAATAGCAAGTGTAGAATCACAAATTCCACAAAGAATTTTAATGTCTGTATTTCTATTATGTTATTTAATTGGATATGCGTGTTTGGCAGTATGGGTTAGTACAACAATTAGAAGATTAAAAGCAAAACAATTTATCCGTTCATTTTTAACCTATAAAGTATGTAGATGGATAAAAATAACGATTGAAAAAATTTTTAGAAAAGTAACAGATAAAGAAAATGCAAATCGAAAAATTACCATTATGTATTGGGGATTTGTTGCTATTAGTATCATATTAGCATGTACTATGTGGAGTGGAATCGGATTACTTGTGTTAATTGCTTTTTGGGTATGGACATATTATAAATTGTTACAATATAATAAAAAAGTACAAAAAATTAATGAAGCATTAAGAAATATATATGAAGGGAATCCAAATGTAAAACTAAATGAAGAAGAATTAGAAGGAACATTAAAAATCATGGCAAAATACATAAATGATATTGCAGGTGGATTTACTAATGCCATTGAACAAAGCTTAAAATCAGAAAGACTAAAAACAGAATTAATCACAAATGTATCACATGATATCAAAACACCATTAACTTCTATCATAAATTATGTGGATTTATTGAAAAAAGAAGATATCAACAATGCACAGATTGAACAATATATTGCAGTTTTAGATAAAAAATCACAAAGATTAAAAAAATTAATAGAGGATTTAGTAGAAGCTTCTAAAGTATCTTCAGGAAATGTAAAGTTAAATATGGAAGTGATTAATTTAAAAGAATTATTAAATCAAACCATTGGTGAATTTGAAGATAAATTAGAAAAGAAAAATTTAAAAATAGAAATGGATTTACCAAGTGAAAATGTATTAATAAAAGCAGATAATCGATACTTATATAGAGTAATAGAAAATGTATTTAGTAATATTTCAAAATATGCATTAGAAGGTTCTAGAGTATATATCAAACTAGAAAAACAAAAAGAAGAAGTGTATTTAGAATTTAAAAATATATCAAAAGATAAATTAAATATCAGTGCAGAAGAATTAATGCAACGATTTGTAAGAGGTGATAAATCTAGATATACAGAAGGAAGTGGTTTAGGTCTTTCCATAGCGGAAAGCTTAACAGAGTTACAAGGTGGTAAATTTAAGATTGATATAGATGGAGATTTATTTAAAGTAGAAATTAAATGGAAGGAAATTTAAAAGAAATATTGAAAAATAGCCATATACAATATATAATGTAAAAGACAGTGATAGACTGTCTTTTTTGTTGAATAGGAAAAATTTAATAAAAAATAATTTTTTATGCAATAAAATATATATTAAAAACATTTATATAGTGAAAGGGGAAAAGATGAATTCAAAAAAATTGACGTCAAAAAATAATGAATATCAAAAATCCTTAATTGAAAAACTGATAAAAGATGTGGGAGAAGGAGATAAGGAGGCTTTATCTGCTTTATATGAACACACAAAAACAGCAGTATATGGTTTCTCATTATCTATCTTAAAGAATACACATGAAGCAGAAGATGTTTTACAAGAAGTATATATTAAAATATATGAAAGTGCGAGTGTATATCAATCAAAAGGAAATCCACTAGCTTGGATATTAACCATAACTAAAAATTTATCATTAATGAAATTAAGAAAAAATAAAAATCATAAGGATGTTGATGAATTAAAAGAAATTTTAGCAGATAATACCAATACGGATATAGCAGAAAATAAAATGCTTCTATCTTCTGTGTTTGAAAATATTTCTGATGAAGAAAGAAACATATTAATGTTACATGCTGTATCAGGTTTCAAACATAGAGAAATCGCAAAGATGTTAGAAATACCACTTGCTACTGTATTATCAAAATATAGTAGAGCAATCAAAAAAATTAGAGAAAGGATGGGTGAGGAGATATGAGAAAGAAAAAAATAGAAAAACAATTAAATAATGCAATTTCTAACATGGTTCCAGATGTATTAGACAAAATCCTTGCCCAGTGTGAAGAAAGGGAAGGGTTGGAAACTATGAAATTTAAAAAAGATAAAAAAGAAAAAGCACTAGTTGTAGAAGAAAAGACAATAAAAAGAAGATTTTTTACACCAAAATTAATTGGAGCCATGGCTACAGTGGTTATCTGTGCCTTTGGAATATTAGGAGTAAACCAATATCAAAAAACAATGTCTGCAGTTGATACTGTTATTGATTTTGATGTGAATCCAAGTGTAGAAATAAAGACAAATAAAAAAGAGGAAATTGTTGAAGTAAATGCACTAAATGATGAAGGAAAAACAATATTACAAGATATGGATTTAGAAAATGTGGATTTAGATGTAGCAGTAAATGCATTAATTGGTTCAATGTTAAAAAATGGATATATTAGTGAAGCACAAAATTCCATATTAGTATCTGTAAAAAATGATGATGAAACAAAAGCTAAAAATTTAGAAGAAAAAATTTCAAAAGACATTGATGAGTTATTGAAAGCACAAAATATACAAGGTTCAATTTTATCACAAATGTATAACGATGATGATGAAATGGAAAAATTAGCAAAACAATATAATATATCTGAAGGAAAAGCGGAATTAATTAATAGAATAGTAAAAGCAGAAATGAAAGACTCAAAAGGTAATGTATATACATTTGAATCACTATCTAAATTGTCAATCAATGAATTAAATGTATTGTTAAACTCAAAAAATGTAGTATTAAATAATGTTATTTCTACAGGAAATGCTAGCGAAACAGGTTTGATAGGGCAAGAAAAGGCGAAAGAGATTGCATTTACGAAAGCAGGAGTTACTGCAACAACTGTATCAGAGTTAGAGGTAGAATTGGATTGTGATGATGGGGTATTAGTATATGAAGTTGAATTCCGTTCAGGAAATAATGAATATGAATATGATATTCATGCAAAAGATGGAACGATTGTTAAAGAGAATGCAGAAATAGAAGATGATTATAATGATGATGATAATGATAATGATGATAGACCAGTTTCAGTAACACCACAAACCAATTATCAAAATAACAACCAAGATGATGACGATAGATATGATGACGATTATGACGACAGATATGATGATAACAATGATGACGACGGTAATGATGATGACAATGAT
>CAWVJG010000010.1:0-7738 GCA_963929465.1 Bacillota bacterium | reverse complement strand
TAAATACAAATGGTTGGGATGGTAGATGGTATAAAAGAGCCTTTATGGATGATGGAAATGTATTAGGTAGTATGGAAAATGATGAATGTAGAATTGATAGTATTGCACAAAGTTGGAGTATCATATCAAAAGCAGGAGATAATGATAAAAAATATATTTCAATGGAAAGTTTAGAAAATCATTTAGTAGATAAAGAAAATGGAATTATCAAATTATTAGACCCACCATTTGAAAAAGGACATTTAGAGCCAGGATATATTAAAGCATATTTGCCAGGTGTTAGAGAAAATGGGGGACAATATACACATAGTAGTTGTTGGGCAATTATTGCAGAAGCATTATTAGGATTTGGTGATAAATCGTTAGAATTTTATAGAATGATAAATCCAATCGAACATGCAAGGACAAAAGATGCTAGTAGTAAATATAAAGTAGAACCATATGCGATTGCTGCAGATATTTATGGAGCTAGTAATTTAGCTGGACGAGGAGGTTGGACTTGGTATACAGGTTCAAGTAGTTGGTATTATATTGCAGGAATCGAATATATATTAGGTTTAAAAATAGAAAAAGAATATTTAAGAATAAATCCATGTATTCCAAGAGATTGGAAGGAGTATTTAATGAGATATAAATGGAAAGATAGTATTTATAATATAAAAGTTATCAATAGAAATCAAAAAAATACGGGCGTGGAAAAAGTATTATTAAATGGAGAAGAGGTTGAGAATAAGATAAAATTAGATGGAAGTAATAAAGTGTATAATATAGAGGTGTATATGTAAAGACTATTTCTAGCAGAGAAATAGTCTTTTATCATATAAAAAAACATATTCTTATTAAATATTCCAGTCTTCTAATATCCCTATTGGTATTTTTAGATTTCCTTTTCCAACCCCAAGTCTTGTACCAGGCTTATTATCAGCATGATAATCACTACCACCAGAAACAAGTAGATGATTTTTCTGACAATAATCTAATAAAAATTGAGTTTGTTCATTCGTAAATAATGTATAATAGCATTCTATACCGTCAATTTCATAATTTTGAGTCAGTATATCAAAAAATTTCATCGAATTATCTCCATATATAAAGATATGAGGGATAAACACGAGACCGCCTGCATTTTTAATTAACTGAATGACTTTGTCTATAGAAGGATAGAACGTAGTTTTATCGATGAAAAACTTACTTTTTGAATTTGTCATGCATTCTCTATAGAAAATATTACTGTCATAAAATGCTTTTTCATTATCAAAATACTGTTTATTTTGAGGATATTTAGAAATCTCGTTTAATATCACATCACCACAAAATTGCCTATCGTAGTCAATATGCAGATGATCATAATCTATGTAAATACCAATATCTTTGCATATTTGTAATAATTTTTTTGCTTGCCATTTATTATCTTCAGTCTCACTACGATACATGGTTGGTAATAATTCATTAAATATGTCAGTATTCATATTGTATGCTAATAATTCCATTGTTTGCCCTTCTATCGTAGAATACAACTCACAACCTTTTATTATTTTTCCAGTATAGTATTGTTTTATATCGACATGTTTTAGCTCTTCATAAGCTTCACATGTAACATGGTCAGTGATAGATAAAACTTTTAATTTCGCCTTTTCAGCATTTTTTAATAATGTGATTAAATCATCTGTTCCGTCAGAATATGTAGTATGTGTGTGCAAATCTATCATATTCATCCATCCTTTCTAATCATTTCTATGAAAATATATCATAACCGATTTTTGTTTTCAATAGTTTTATATAAAATTTACAATTTTTAACATTTTAAAAGTTGCTGTTTGGTGTACAATTCACTGCTAATAGTATTTAAAAAAATATTTATATATCTAACCTTTCTAAGATTGGGATTGAATAGTAACAACTATTAAAATTAACTTTAAAAATATGTTTATATGACATATTGAAAACTGGTAAAAAATGTAATATAATAATGCTTAATGAAAATATTAGGAGGAGAAAAAATGGCAGAAAAGATAGGTGTATTTATAGATAGTTTTCCGATATTACATGCAGGACATCAGTTTTGTATGAAATATGCTTTACAGAAAGTAGATAAATTAATGACCATCATATATGATACTCCCAATGCGAAGATTCCACTACCTGTAAGAGCTAATTGGATTAGACAACTTTACCCTGATATGGAGGTAATTGAATCTTGGTACAATTTAGAAAGAGGAGATTTCACACTTGAAGCACAAAAACAGCAATTAGATAAAATATTAAATGGAAGAAAAGTGACACATTTTTATTCTACGGAGTCCAATATGGAGCATTTGGGTAAAATGCTAAATTGTGAAAATAGATTGATTCCAAGTATCAGAGCGAAAATGCAAAAAGCTACTGCTAGAGTAGAAGAAGATAGTTATAGAAATAAGGCATATATTGATCCTATTGTATATAGAGACTTAATAACCAATATTGCATTTGTTGGAGCCCAGTCTACAGGAAAAAGTACAATTGCAGAAGCTATGGCGAAAAAATATCATACAAACTTTATGTTTGAATATGGTAGATATCATTGGGATGTATACCAAAAAGATAGAATAGAGACAATAGAACAAATAGAGGAAATCACAGAAAGACATCTTGCCATGGAGGAAGAACGATTAAAAACGGCCAATAAATATTTATTTACAGATACATGTCCTATTGTTACATTAAGATATGCATATGATTGGCATGGAAAAGCAAGTGACAAACTTTTAGAATTCGCAAAAGAAGCAGAAAAGAGATATGATTTATTCTTTTTGTGTGGAGATGATATTCCTTATGCAGATACACCAGAAAGAGATGGAATCGAACAAAGAACAAGCTTCCAAAGTCAAATAAGATCTGAATTATTATCAAGAAAAATACCATATATCGAATTAAATGGAACATTACAACAAAGAATAAATAAGGTAGAAAGAATATTAAACAATTATCAAAAATATACTAGTATAGGAAAAAATATTGGTGATTTACCAGAAAGACAACAATCACAATTAGATGAAAGATAGTAATACAGTGTTATTTTGATAAATCAAGATGAAGTGAGAGGATATAAATGAAAAAATATGATATAGTTATCATTGGTGCTGGAATATATGGTTTGCATGCTTCACTAAATAAAAATTTTTTACAAAAAAACATTCTCATATTAGAAAAAGAAGGAGAAATCTTAAAAAAGGCTTCCTATACAAACCAAGCTAGAATTCATAACGGTTATCATTATCCTAGAAGTATATCAACAGCTAAAAATTCTGCAAAATATTTTAATAAATTTTGTGAAGATTATCAATTTGCAGTGAATAAAGAATTTAAAAGTATTTATGCAATATCGAAAAATAACAGTTATACATCTAAGGAAGATTTTGAAGACTTTTGTAGAGAAGTAAAAATACCATATAAACAAATTGATCCAGCTATATATTTTAAAGATGATTTAGTAACTAGTGCATATGAAACGAAAGAATATGTTTATGATATTGACTTGATCAGAAAAAAATATAAAGAAAAGATATCTCAAAGAGATAATATAGAAATTTATTATCATACATATATTGAAAAAGTGAAAATCAAGAATGCAGAATATATGCTAGTATTAAACAATGGAGAGATTATAAACACAGACTGCATTATTAATGCATCTTATGCAAGTATTAATCAAGTAAATGAATTATTTCATATGCCTAAATATGATATAAAATATGAATTGTGTGAAGTAGAAATTGGAAAAGCAAACAAAAAACTAAAAGATATTGCGATTACTATAATGGATGGACCATTTTTTTCAGTTATGCCATTTGGAAAAACTGGTTTTCATTCCCTTACTTCAGTTAGTCATACACCACATGATACTTGTTATGAAAGTTTACCAAAGTTTGATTGTCAGAAAAAAAGTAGTACATGTAGTGAATGGCAACTAGATAATTGTAATCAGTGTAAATATGTACCTGAATCAAAAATAGAAGATATGATATCTTTATATCATCAGTATATAAAAGATGAATATATATTCTCATATGACAAAAGTTTATTTGCAATCAAACCAATATTACTATCTTCTGAAAGAGATGACTCTCGTCCTACAATCATAAAAAAACATAGAAGTCATCCGACTTTTATTTCTTGTTTTTCAGGAAAATTTAACACAATATATTTACTGGATGAATTTATAGATGTAAATTTTAGAAAACAATAAAATATTAGAGGAGATTATAGAATGAAAAAAATAATCGATTGGGAAAATTTAAGTATGTTAAATAAACCATATATGAAAGCATTACACAAAGATATTGACAAATTAGATAAAACAGGAAATTATACAATGGGAGAGTATGTAAAATTATTTGAAAAAAAGTGCTGTGAATATTTTGGCTCTCAATATGCCATAGGTTGTAGTAATGCTTTAGATGGATTAACACTTAGCTTAAAAGCTTTAGAACTTCCAGAAAATGCAGAAGTCATTGTACCATCAAATACTTTTTATGCAACTGTGCTAGCAATTTTAAGGAATCATTTAGTTCCTGTATTCTGTGAACCTAACATAGAAACATTTAATATAAGTCCAGAAAATATAGAGAAAAAGATAACCAATAAGACAAAAGCGATTATGTGTGTCCATTTATATGGAAAGCCATGTGATATGGATGGAATTAATAAAATAGCCAAAAAATATGATTTGAAGGTTATTGAAGATGGGGCACAAGCATTTGGGGCAACTTATAAAAATAAGAGAGTAGGCAATTTATCAGATGCGGGTGTTTTCTCATTCTATCCTACTAAAAATTTAGGTGGTATTGGGGATGCGGGTATCATCATTACAAATAACAAAAAAATTTACGAATTTGCAAGAAAAGCAAGAAGCTATGGTGGTATCAATTATAAATATGAAGTTGAAGGAATTAATAGCCGTATGGATGAGATTCAGGCTATGTTTCTATTACATAAATTGAAAGATATAGAAAAAATAAATGCTAAAAAAATTGAAAATGCGAATTTATATTTAGAAAATATTGTTCATAAAGATATTATTTTACCTAGAGTAGATCATGATGAAAAACATGTATTTTATATATTTGCTATCAGATGTAAAAGAAGAGATGAATTACAAAAATATTTAAAGGAAAATGGTATCAATACATTAGTTCATTATCCAATTCCTCTTAATAGACAACCAGTATTAGAAAAAAAGGAAAAATACGAAATAGCAGAAGAAATCAGTGCTACTGAACTAAGTTTGCCATGTTCTGCAACACATACAAAGGAAGAAATAATGGAAATTGTAAAACGAATTAATGACTTTCAATAATCATGTAAAAGAGGAAATCAAGAATGAATATATATAAACATTTAGACAAACATATGGATTTAACAAAAATACAAGACTTCAAAGGGGATGAATATGAATTAGCCCTTGTTAGATATGTTTTATTAATAATTTCTAAATTATTTTACAGAAGTACTATTTTTTTTCTTAATGATGAACAAATAGAACAAAGGCATTTCCTATATTCTCAAAAAATGAATCCTGAAAATATTACTTCTTTCGAAATTGTATGTTCAAGTTATTGTAGTATCATAAAAGAAATATTAAAGAACAAGTATCATATAGAAGTAGAACTGATTGAAACAGATCGTGATGTATTTAAACATGTTGCTTTATTGTTACATACGAAAAAGGGGAATCGATATTTTATCGATCCATTGATGGATCTAAGTGAAATGAAAGCTGGAATGAGGACACATAATTTTGCTTCAAAAGAAAAAAGCGATAATCCATATATTAGGGTAAAGATAGAAAATTTGAATTTTTTAGATTCAAAAACACTTGAAAACATGGATGACAAAATTGGATATAAAAAACATCATATGTATATGGATGAAATGTTAGATGTATTAAAAAATAAGTTGTCTGACTTTAAGCAAATTTCTGATGCAAAAACAAAAAAGGAAGTGGCAAAACACATACTAAAAAGACCTGTTAAAGAAATAGAATATAAGGATATTTTGAATTTTAAAATCATTGCTTTTGCAGAATTAGTAAGAAAAAATATTACAGTTAGAGGACTGGTAGATTTTATGATATTTATTCAATCCGCATTAGAAAAAATATTAACATATGAAGAAAAAGATAAAATTAAAATATCTGATTTTTTTGTTGATACAGGTGACTTAAAAGATGAAAACATATGTGAATTTTTGAACAGTAATGAAAATAGAAAAAGAGGTATCATGATAAAATACAGCAATCAATGTATGCTTCTTTCAACAGAAAATACCAACTATTTGTTATTTACAAAAGATCAATGGGAAAAAATAAAAAATAGAAATCATATTTTTATTCGAAAAAAAGAGCATATTCAATCATATAAATACTTAAGCACATTAGAACTGGAACCCAATATTCTTGATCATAGAGAATTTTTAAAGATTTTTAGTAAAATAGAAAGAAAAATAATCAAAGATAATAAACAACCAAAAGACTATATAGACATTGTTAATAGACAAAAAATAATAGTTAACTATAAATTTTCAATAGAATTTTGCATAGAAAACAACCGACTAGTATTATTTAATAAAAAGAATGGAAAAAAATATGCTATTCATTATGAGGATGAAGGAAGAAATGTTACATATAAGCTAATTTAACTATAAAAAATAGCATATTTGATTATTGATAGATATGTAAGCCATTGATTTTCATAAATTCCAAGAATGCAATGTGCCATAAATGATTTGGAATATTATGATGTATATCAATGTGCTCTTTTTTTGCTTTTTCTTCAACAAAATGAATAAAACCACAAACATAATCAATACCAGCTTCATTTGTATGTATAAGTAAATTACACCATTCTGGATTTTGTTTAAAATAATCACTATTTAAATAATAATTTCTTAATATAGTAAAATCATATTGCATAGATATTTGATTATATTGCATATTTTGTAAATTAAGTATTCCATATTTTGAGGTTGGCCCATCAGCAGGAAGAATAATGCTACCAGGGTTTATAAAAATTTTATTTTTGTAAGTGGTATAAAATGCTTCATGTGTATGAGCAAAAAGGTAAATGTCACATTGAAAAGCGGAAATTAACTTATCAAATATATCAAAACTGTTAGCATTAACAATTTCTCTATTATGAAAGGGAGTACCATGTGATAAACAGATCTTTTTGCCATTAAGTGTGATGAGCTTATAAGATGGTAAACTTTTCATATAGTCCATATTTTCTTTATGAATAGTATGATATGTATATAGCATGTTTTTAAATTGACTTAAATTGTTCCAAGAGTGACCGTCATAATTTGTGATAGATAATTCTCTATTTCCTGCAATGACATATTCATATTTTTTAATTACATCTAAAACTTTATTATTCTCAAAGCCATCTGTAATATAATCTCCTAAAAATAAAATGGTTTGAATTCCTCTGGTTTTAATATTTTCAAGTGCTTTTTCTAAACAATAGTAATTGGCATGTATATCAGCCATAATGGCTATAGAATTACTTTCAGATTCTTCTTTTTTTGATTGATTTATGATATGGTTATCATTTATGATATGTGAATATTCCATTATATTATTTCTAATTCCTTTCAATAAATATAACAAGGGTGAGGTCCTTATAGAAATTATATAGTAAATAAACAAAAAAGAAAATATAAAATGTAACAAAAAAACAATTCTTTCATATATATAGTAATA
>CAWVJG010000009.1:0-10365 GCA_963929465.1 Bacillota bacterium | reverse complement strand
TCTCCTTTAAAAAATAAAATATAGAGTAGAAGCTTTTGCCCCTACTCTTTTACATACCCTACTTTATAGCTATTATTAGCACTGGCTAGGGATTTCCTCTTTGAACATACCCTACTTCAATACTGTTCGTCAGTATTAGGCTAGGGGTTTCCTCTTCATTTTTCCCTACTTGTTAGGCTAGGGATTTCCTCTTGTAATATTTTGTGATATTACTCTTTCAGTATATTCATTATACAATATTTTTATGCTAAAGTCAATTAATAAAATGCTAATTTTTTACATATTAAAATTCTCTAATAATATCTTTAACAAATTCCCAACGATTTTTAATAAATTGACCATTTTGATAGATTTCTTCTATTTCTTCATAAGTTGCCCATTTTACCTCAGAAACTTCATCTTCTTTCATAATCACTTTACTTAAATCTATATCTTGTTTTAGAAAATAGGTATCTATCCAAACATTACCTGTTTTAAAATGAGCTAGCATTTTTGCATCTTTTACATTTAGTTGCACACCCATTTCTTCAAATGCTTCTCTTTCAATTGTTTCTATACTTGTTTCACCTTTTATGACAGAACCTCCTGTCATGGCCCATACATTAGGTGACAATCTTTTTTGTGGAGAACGTTTTTGAATTAAAATCTTGTTTTCAGAATTTTTTATCCATACATCTGCTCCTAAATGATAAAATCCTTCTGGTACATGTTCTTCACCTTTTATCATTGTTCTTCCTGTTTTGTTTCCTTCACTATCTAATATATCCCATATTTCCATATTTTTCTTACCCTTCTAATTCTTTTCTTATCTCTTTTAACATTTCATCAAAATCTTTAAATTGATATTGAGACAATTGATTGATTTTTTCTCTGTTACTATCAGAATATTTATCATATATCACAGCAACTTCTATATTAGCATTATTGGCTGCTTCTACACCTACCAAAGCATCTTCTACAATCAAACATTCTTCTGGTTTAACATGTAATTTTTTCATAATTTTATCATGTACCTCTGGATTAGGCTTAATCGAATTTACATCATTTTTGGCATAGATAACTGAAAAATAATCTTCCAAATTTGCTTTTGTTATTATGTTTTGGTTTTCTGTTTTATAACAATCAATAGCAGGCTGATTTGTTGTACTAGCAATTGCTAATATATATCCTTTTTCTTTCAAGTATTTTATTACCTTTTCCGCATTTGGCTTATAATCTACTTTTTCTTTTAAGTATCTATTTGCAATATTATATCGCATTTTCTTGATTTCTTCTTTTGACATAATGGCATGATACTTTTCTTTTAAGAAACCACAATATTCCAGATAAGGGTCTTTCTCTTGTTTATATTCTTTTAATTTATTATCTCTTTGTTTGGCAATATCTACATTGTCAATTGTTCCATCTCCAATTGTTTTAATAAGTTCTTCATCTATCGCATTCCATATACCGATAGAATCTATTAATGTTCCATCCATATCAAAAATAATAACTTTCTTATTTTTTAACATTTTTCTACTCCTTTAACAAAGTATTATTTTTTATATAATCTGCTATTTCTTCAAAAACTGTATCTTGATGTAATATTGCTTTTTTATGATTTTCTATATAAAAATCTGATATTGTTTTTGAACCATTTTCTATCAATTTTTGTATTCTTTCATCTTTTAAAAGTTGTTTATTTTCATCTTTATTTACATCTAGAGAATGTTCTTCACAATATAGTTTACATTGTATATCTGATTCTAACTTATCACACATTTTTGCAAAAATAGATTCTTTTGTTTTCATATTTTCAAATTCTTCTATCAATTCGATTAATTCTTCTTTTTTTGTTAAATCTTTTAATACATCTTCTACTGCAATTTTTCCCATTTTTCTTTTTTCTTCATTTGTAATCTTATCAAATGGTGTAAAGTCTTTTATTTCTATTTCTTCTAATTCATGAATGACAAGCATTTTAATGACTTTCATTAAATCTACGTTAAAATCATATTCTGAATCAATAGCAATTGCTAACATACATGTACCATAAATATGTTCTGCTACACTTTCTACTCTTTCTCTTTCAATATGCCATACTTTCCAACCACTTCTTATTTTATCTTTTAATGTTGATGCTAAAACATAAAAATGGATGATATTTTGTATTTTTTCTGTATTCATTTTCTTCTCCTATGATAATTCAATTATTTCTAAATCATTTGGTACAAAGATATTACCTGTATAATATTTTTTCGCTTCTTCTGTGTATAGCTGTTTTCTTTCTGAAATATTGTTATCCATTGTATGCCATAATACTAAATTTTTAACATGTAACATTTGCATTTTTTCACATACATCTTTTATGGTAGAATGGTTCTTTTCATGTGGCTTAAAGATTTCTTTTTCTGTTTCTCTACAAAATACTTCATGTAAAACCCAATCTGTATCTTTAATTGTATCATATATTTTTTCACTACAAGGAACATCTCCTAAAAAGCTTAATGTCTTTCCATTATGCAATCTTAATTGAAAACCAAATTGTGCACATTCTATAGAATGTAAGTCTAATATTTTTACTTTATATCCAATAATTTCTTTTTCTTGTCCATCTTCTAAATCGTGGAATATAACATTTGTATGAAATTTTTGTATATGTACTCCATGAGATGTTTTTTCAACAAATCCTTCAATAATTTCTCTAACCTCTTTAGCACAATATATATTTAGGTTTCCTTCATACTTTCCTGCTGCCATTTTACCACAAATGACTCTTAAAACTACAAAAATTCCTAGTAAATGGTCTATATGTTTATGTGATATAAATATATCATGAATTTCAAGTATATCTACATTACTATCTTTTATTCTATTTAATACTTGACTTCCAGCACCAGTATCTACTAACATATATTTTTTATCATTTTCTAATAAGAAGCAAGTGTTATAACAATTATATACAATTCCTGCTCCCGTTCCTAAAACATGAATCCTTTCCATATGCTTCTCCTCTCTTTAGGCATATTCTATCATAGTTATCATTTTTTATCAATAAAAAACTTGCCACTATGGCAAGCTCTCCTTCATTCTTCTATTTTTTGTTTAAGTTCTTCTATTATTTGATGATAGTTATCATAATTCTTAGTTACATCATCTATAGTTTTTATATTTCCACTAGATAAATTTCTCAAAAATGTTACATTGAAATCCATAAAATCTTCTTTTGCTAAACTTTCAAAATATGTTTTTATATCATTGGCTATCTCTTCATTTTCTTCTTCATCCATTTGTCCTATTGTGATAATATATACTTTTTTCCCTTTTAATAATTCATCATGACTAGAATATGGATTTAATCTATCTATTACATTTTTCAAGATTCCAGATATATGATTCATATATATTGGTGTTGCTATTACAATTTTTTCAGTCTTCTTCATCTCATGATATATTTCTCTCATATCATCATCAATCACACAATATTCTTCTAAATTATTCATACAAGTATTACATCCTAAACAATATTGAATATTTTTGTCAGCTAATGCTATTAATTTGTCGCTTTCACCTCTTAAATCTTCTAGTATCCTATAACAATTTTTCTTTCTATTACTTCCACTTATATATAGAATCATATGAATTCCCTCCTCATAGGTTTGATTATATTTATTATTTTAACTTATTTCTTTTAGAAATTCAATAGAACTGATTTATTTTTATATTAAAGAATATATACCTTGACATTTTTCATTTTCTAACCAAAAGTTATTGATTTTTTTCATATTTTTGATATAATATCATAGCGAAAGGATGTTTGATGTATGGGTGATTTTTTATCTATTTTAAATAATACTAAACATACTTTAGATAATTATTATGAAATACATAAAGATGAAAACTTTTCTAATAAGAGAAATACACCTAAAGATTACCTTGAATGGATTGATAAAAAAACTAAAATCATAATGAATTCACCAGAGTTTATTCAAAAATCAAAAAAATATATTGTTCGTGGAGATGTTGTTTGGGTAGAATTCGGATTCAATATAGGTGAAGAATTTAGTGGTAGACATCCTGCTATAATCCTAAAAAATGGTGGAAAAACATTGTTAGTTTTGCCTATTACAAGTAAACAACCAACTCAAAAACAGCTTGATAGTAAAATTTATGTAGAACTTGGAAAAATATACAATTTTAAAACAATGAAGAGGTGGGTTAATATTTTTAATATTATTCCGATAAGTATTGAAAGAATAGATTTTTCAAAGAAAAAAGGAAATATTAAAGGAATCGATCTAGATAATATATCAAAAGCGTTTTTAGAGTCTGATCTTTTTAAATATAAACCAGCAAAGACACTATGAAATTTTCATCAAATTTGCATAAAATTCTTGATTTTTACATAAAAATATAGTATCATTTAATTAGTAGTAAATCTATTTAATTAGATGACCGAGACGGCTTACTCAGGTAAGCAGTTATGATTTAGAATGTAGCTTATATAAAAAAATATAAGCTACAGTTTTTTATTTTAACAATTGATTTATTTTAATATTACAAACTTGTGGTCACAATTTGTGACCACATACTTTTTGTTTTCATGTATGAAAATAAATTTTTAATTCTCTTTTTTTAGAATCTACTTTATTCCTATCTTCTTTGCAACGACAAAGGCAACTCTAATCCATTATTTTCTAGTAAATCCTTATTTTGTAAAATAGTTTTTGTATCTCCATCAAATATAATCTTTCCATCTGCAATTAAAATTGTCCTGTCACAAGTATCATAGATTAAATCCAAATCATGTGAAGTAACAATTTTGGTTCCTTTTAAAGAATTTAGCACATTAATAAATCTTCTTCTATTTTTAGGATCTAATGCAATTGTTGGTTCATCAAAGATTAAGATATCTGGCTTCATAGATAGAACAGTTGCAATAGATGCCAATTTTTTCTCACCACCAGACAAACGGTAAATTTGTCTATCTTGTAATTCTTCGATTCCTATACTTTTCAAAGCTTTCACAGTTCTTTCATTTACTTCTTCTTTTGAAAAACCATAGTTTCTTGGTGCAAATGCAACATCCTCATAAACAGTTGGCATGAATAATTGACTATCACTATCTTGGAATACATACCCTATTTTTTGTCGTATTTCCTGTAAATTTTGTTTTTCTACTTTTAAGTTATCTATCACAATATTTCCTTGATAATTTAGTTCTAATCCTACCAATAGTTTTAACATTGTAGATTTTCCCGCACCGTTTGCTCCTATAATTCCAACACTTTTTCCATCTTCTATTTTAAAATTTATATTAGAAAGTGTTTGTTTTTTACTACCATTATATGAAAAAGAAACTTCTTTTACTTCTATCATAATTTTTCCTTTCTACTATTACTAAAGGTTGCCAAAGGGGACGTGTTGTTTTGGCAACTTATAAAAATCATTATAAACTATAAATTCATCTCCAATATTAGTAATGTAAAGTTGCCAAAACAACACGTCCCCTTTGGCAACCTTTAATAACATTTTAAATAACTACACCACCAATTATCTCAAAAATAGGCACAAATCTAAGTATGATAAATAGTATGAGCATTAAACAAAAGTATACCCAACTTTTTTTATCCGCTTTTTCTTTTTTAATGAAAAAAGTATCTGGATCAAAACCTCTAAGTTCCATACTTTCATAAACTACTTGTGCTCTATCTATACTTCTTAGCATTAAATTTCCTATCAAGCTTCCCCATGCTTTATAATGCAATCCTTTTTGTTTTGGTGCTCGCATTTGATAAGCCACCCATATTCTTTGTACTTCCTTTAAGAAAACAATAATATATCGATAAATCAGCATAACCACTGTATTTAAAATATTTGGTATATGTATCATTTTTAAAGCATAACAAATCTCTTCTATGGATGTTGTTAAAATCAAAAAATAGGATGCTACTATTGCAAAAATTCCTTTTAGCAATAAAGTACACATAGAAATCATACCTGTTGTAATTGGTACAATTCCTATGTAAGTGATAATGGTTCTATCTAATATTGGATTTGCAATGCCTAGGACAAACAATAATAGTAAAACCACTTTCAAACTTTTTAAAGCATTTTTTATAGATAAATCTCCTATTATACTTACCAAAATCAAATAAATACTCATTGCCAATGTTGTTACTAGATTATATTTATCAATAGAAGTTAGTAAAATAATATAAATAATTGTAATGAGTAATTTTACAAGTGGATGTATCTTATTTAAATATCTATTATGATTTGCTTGATAATCAATATGATGTACTGTTTTTATAGCATTATCAATTTTGTTCATTGACCATATTTCCTTTTTTTCTTTTAATTTTTATGATATATCCAACAGCCATTAAAAAGACAACTGTAATTATACAACCCACAATTCCTGAAATAGAAGTACCAAGTGTAGATTCACTATCTTTAAATGTATAATCTGGTAAAAAAGAAGTTGCACTTTGTATGCTTTCAGCCGTTTCATGAGCTGTATCATTTCTTCCTTCTATTTCTGTATCTCCTGTAATTTGTTCAATAGACCATTCTAAACCATCTGGATTAGAAGATGCTAGAAGTGACATACCTCCTCCAATAATGATTAATAAACAAGCAAGAATGGCGATTGTCTTTTTATATGAAAACTTGGCTTGTTGTTCTGTTTTTTGTGCTCCATTCCATAACATTTCTGGTCTTGCTTCATAAATAAAACAAAGAACCGCTGCTGTAATACATCCTTCGATTAATCCAATTACCAAATGAATTGGTTGCATAGTGGCTACAAAAGTTCCAAATGGCAATTCTGTAATTCCTGAAGCTAATGTTTCTAATGTTACAGAAAAAGCACCTAATTGCAAAGTTAGTACACAGCCTACTAAAGAAGCCAGTATAATTTTTCCCTTCGTCATTCCTTTTTTCATAACAAACTTCCAAATGAGAGAACCTATAAAACAACCATAAAATGCCATATTCCATACATTAGCACCTAATGCTAATAGGCCTCCATCTGCAAAGAATAAACATTGAATCAATAAGACACCTATCATACTTAAGAAACCTGCAAAAGGACCTAATATACTACTTAATAGTAAACCTCCACATAAATGTCCTGATGATCCAGTTCCTGGTATGGTAAAATTCACCATTTGTGTTGCAAATACAAATGCTCCCATAACGCCCATTGTTGGTATTTTCTTTTTAAAATCTTCTTCTTTTCTTATTTTTCTAATTGAATATGCTGCCACAAGTCCACTTGCTACATACATGGTAGCTCCTACTGCTGGACTTATCATTGCATCTGCCATGTGCATGTCTTATTCCTCCTTTTAATTCATTTTGTCAAATTGTCCAATTGAAAGCATTTCTGTTTTGTCCAATTAGGGACGTTTCTGTTTGGGACATTTTTATGTAAAGCTTATATACTAATCTATAAATATCGCAAATGTAAACTGAATATATCATACAATTGTTTAAAGTTATCATTTTTAGCATTCCAAAAGAATATCATGAAAAATATAATCTATATATGTTTAGAGTTAATAAACTTAGACTTTACATAAAAATGTCCCAAACAGAAACGTCCCCAATTGGACATATTGGACATAACTAATCAAAACTACCACTTTTTAGTCCTGATAAATCTAATGTGACATAAGAAAATCCTAAATCTTTTATTTTTTCTATAATATTTTTACCATTTCTATTTTTCATTTTTATATTGCTTAAAATTAATTGGAAATCTTCTGGATTTACCTCAATTCTTGCTATACTGTCATGAACTCTTACTCTTACTTTTTTGATTCCTATACTTTTTATAATTTCTTCACTTTCTTCTACTTTTTTTAAGCCTTCTTCTGTTAAATTTGTATTATATGGAAATCTTGTTGCTAAACAAGAATTAGATGGTTTATTCCAAAATGAAATTCCTAAATTTTTACTATATTGTCTTATCTCTTCTTTAGAAATTTCAAATTTAGCAAGTGGACTAATAACACCCACTTCTTCTGTTGCCTTATTTCCAGGTCTATATACAGTTAAATCATCTGCATTTTTTCCATCTAAAAGATATTCATATCCATTTTCATTTGCTACTTTTTTAATGGTTGTCATCAATTCTTTTTTACAATGATAACATCGATCTTTATGATTCTCTCTAAACTCTGTAATTTCTAATGGTTTATATGGTACTTCTATATATTGAAAATGATTTTCTTTTAAAAATGCAATCGCTTCTTCATAATCTTTTCTTGGAACCATAATGCCATTGGCAATAACCGCCAATACCTGTTCTTTTGATAATACCTTGTTGGCTACAAATAGTAAATAACTAGAGTCAATTCCTCCTGAATAAGCAATTGCTACTTTTTTTAATTTTTTCAAATAGTCTTCTAATTGTGTTTGTTTTTCCATTTATATTTCTCCTGATTTATTTTTCTATCATAGCTTTTGATTAAGCTAAATTATTTTTTTTGCAATGTTTCATGTATAATCAATCATGAGCTTTATCTTCATAGAAGAATTATTCTTTTTCTTAAGTTTAAGTCATTACCCTCTTCCATTAACAACTAAATGATTAATTTGATTTGCTAAATATCCTGCTCCATATCCATTATCAATGTTAACAGTAGCAATACCATTACTGCAAGAATTAATCATTCCTAGAAGAGCTGTTATACCTCCTAGATTTGCTCCATATCCTACAGATGTTGGAACAGCAATCACTGGTACTTTTGCGATTCCTGCTACCACAGAAGCCAATGCACCTTCCATTCCTGCGATAGCAATAATACAATTTGCTTTTTCTATTTTTTCTCTTTGTGATAAAAGCCTATGAATGCCTGCTACACCAACGTCATAAATTCTTTCCACATAACTTCCAAAAAATTCTGCTGTTTCAGCTGCTTCTTCTGCTACTGGAATATCTGATGTTCCTCCTATGCAAACAACAATATTTCCAATCTTTTCTTTTGGCTTTTCAATTTTTAAGATTCTTGAAAGTGGATTATATTGTACTTCTGGAATATCTTTTTTAACCAAATCAAATTGATTTTTACTTGCCCTTGTTCCTAATACTTCTCCATTTTCTTTATATATAGTTGTATAAATTTTAGATAAGTATTCATCTGGTTTACTTTGACAATATATCACTTCTCCTGTGCCAATTCTTTCTTTTCGGTTATGATCAATTTTGGCATATCCTAAATCTTCATATTGATTATGTTTGATTTCTTTTTCTGCTTCTTCAATACTCATTTCATGATTTTGAATTTTTTCTAATATTTCTTTAATCTCCATAATTTTATGCTTCCTCCTTCAATGTCCAATTGGGGACGTTTCTGTTTGGGACATTTTTATGTAAATTCCAGATTTTTTGTAAAATATATTACAATATCAAACTTAAATATAAATATTAATCTTAAAATTTAAATAGGTCATATAAATTTTTAATGTTGTTATTGGCAAAGCTAGACTGTAACTATGCTATACATTAGCCGAATCTATTTTTATCCAATAAATTTACATAAAAATGTCCCAAACAGAAACGTCCCCAATTGGACAAATTAGACATCAGAATTTTAACTTATATACTTCCTTTAATGGAATATCATTTTTCTTAGCCAATTCTTTCACACTTTCATATTCTGGATAAATATATGTTTCTCCATTATTAACAACTTTTTTTGCTTTTAATGTTCCATATTTTGTATTTATAGAGATTTGCTCTCTTTCTAATTCTGTACGATATTCATAACGATAACGGATACCAATGGTTGTTGTTTCCTTAAATATTATGTTTTGTAATTTTTGAATATCTGGTTCTTTGCATACAACTGTTAAACGATATGCTGGTCTATTTTTCTTCATAAAAATTGGTGTATAAAATACATCTAATGCTCCATTTTCGAATAACAATTCTTCTGTATATCCTAAGATTTCTCCAGAGCAATCATCAATATTGGTTTCCATGACTACAATTTTTTGGTTTTCTTCTTGCATTTCACCATAATATACTTTTAATACATTTGGTATTTTTAAATCTTTTGTTCCTGCTCCCCAACCGATTTTTTGAATCTTCATAGCAGGTAAAGTTGTGAATTCAGAACTTAGTTCTGCGATGATAGCTGCTCCTGTTGGTGTTACTAATTCTGTATCAATATCGATTTGTCTAAATTCCACATTAGAGTTTGCAAATATTTCACTTGTTGCAGGAACAGGTACTGCCATTGTTCCATGGGCACATTCAATAAAGCCATGTCCATCATTTACAATACTTGAAATGATTTTGTCTGGATGAATTTTATTGATTAAAATAGCTGTGCCTACAATATCTACAATAGAGTCAATCGCACCTACTTCATG
>CAWVJG010000008.1:0-3429 GCA_963929465.1 Bacillota bacterium | reverse complement strand
AAACGCATCTTCTATTGCTTCTGCCCAATCTTCTCTTGATAGGTCTGATACAACTACTTTTTTAGCTCCTTTTTCTTCTAATATTTTCGCCATTTCTTTTGCTGCCTCTAGAGTATTTCCATATATACTTGCTACTGCAATAAATACTCCTTCTTCTTCTGGTTCATATTTACTCCATATGTCATATTTATTAATATAATATTCCAAATTTTCTTTTAAAATTGGTCCATGTAATGGACATATCATTTTAATATCTAATGTTGCTGCTTTTTTTAATAAAGCCTGAACTTGCTCTCCGTATTTACCTACAATTCCAAAATAATATCTTCTTGCTTCACAATCCCATTCTTCATCTACATCTAATGCTCCAAATTTTCCAAAGCCATCTGCTGAAAATAGAATTTTTTCTGTTTGTTCATAAGTCACCATAACTTCTGGCCAATGTACCATTGGTGCCATAAAAA
Source organism: Bacillota bacterium (assembly GCA_963929465.1). Lineage (GTDB taxonomy): Bacteria > Bacillota > Clostridia > TANB77 > CAG-508 > CAG-269. The sequence goes on along the minus strand of CAWVJG010000008.1, from coordinate 2,965 downwards.
ATTGTAATTTATGTTTTCCAATATCTAATACATCACCTTCCATTACAACAAATTTTCTATTAGAAAAATCAATTTCTTTAAAGAAATTTGCAAGCATGTTAAAGGTAAGTTGGTTGCCAACAATTTTCATTTCTGGATATTTTTTTGCTAATTCTCCTATATTATATGCATGATCTGGCTCCATATGAGAAACAATTAAATAATCTGGTTTTTCGCCATCTAAAGCTTTTTCTAAATTCTTAAACCATATATCTGTTAATTTTTCATCGATGGTATCTAATACGACATTTTTTTCATCTTTTATTAAGTATGAATTATAACTCATTCCATTTTCTAATACATATTGACTTTCAAATATTTTAATGTCTTTATCACTTGCACCTATATGGATAATATCCTTTGAAATTGTCATATCACTCATAAATTTTCTCCTTTACATTGTAATTTATTTAAATTCTTGTTTTGTTTCATAATTGTATATCACTAATTATTGTTCTGTAATCGTAATTCCACTAACCCATCCTTCATTATATTGAATTTCTACATTGTAAGTTGAACCGCTTTGAATTTGATCTATTGGTGCTTCTGTAGCATCTTTTGCCATTGTTACAACTCCACTAACTTCTACTTTTCTATTTTCATCTGTTTCAACTATATTATTTGAAAGAACCATTTGCAATAAACTCTTAATTGTAGTTCCACTTTGTACTCCCTCATATGCTGTAAATTGTGAATTAAATGTGTTCATTTCTACTTCACTCATTGAACTTTCATTAACAACATCTGCTGCTTGATTATAGGTTAATAGACCAATTGATGTTAGTGGGAAAGCATACAACATTGGATTTCCAGCTTCTTCATCAAATCCGATATCTTGCATTTGTTCTGAATTTACTTCACCAATTCTTTCTACTATATTCATTAATAATGTTATAATTTCCTCTGCACTATAGTCATTTAATACTTGTATTTCATCATCTTTAAAGTCTTCAATTGTAAGTCCATCATTAAAGGTATCAGTACAATTTAAGGTATATATCATTTGTTGTTCTTCGCCATCTATGTTTCCAACAATTCCAAATTGATAATTTTCATTGACACTTGTTAATTCTTCTAATCCTTGATAACTAGCTGTAAAGAAATATCTTGCATTTTCTTGTGTTTCATTATCTGTTGCATTCATTTCTATTCCATATGTTAGATTTCCTGAATCATTTGTTTTGCTTATTTTAAATTCTACTGTTGTTGATGTATCATTTATAGTTAATGCTATTGCTGATAATTTTCTATTTGTTTGAGATACAGTTATAGTGTTTGTTCCTTCTTCTATATCTGCATCATTCATGTCATCAATCATTGCTTGAATTAAGCTTTGTACAGTCATGTCTTCATCAGATGCTTGATTCATTGTATCTAATACATCTTTAAACATTTCCTCCATTTTTGGCATCAAGATAGAATCATTTTTTAATGTTTCTAATATAGTAAGAATTAAATCCTTTATTTCTTGATTTGTAACTGACACAGAATAACTTGTTACATCATTTTCTTTTGTTTTCGTAAATTCTTTTTGTCCTAATTTTTCTTCAAATATAGGTAGATATGTATTGATTACTTGTTCCCTTTCTTCAGCTGTTAAATTCATAGTTTCTTGATTTGTAAAATCGCTGAAGAAATCAATTGTGTCTGGAAACTCTGATGTATCTTCTACTCCAAATTTTTCTGCAATTTCTTTTAGATTGCTATTTTCTATACCAATATATTTACTTGAAACATAATCTGTTTGTAAACCTACTGTGTCATTTGCATATTTGTATTTAAATGGAAAATTTACATCCTCTGAATAATTTAATGTAATATTTTGTTCATTTTTTCTTTCTGTATTATCTACTTTTCCAGAATATGTAATATTAAAATCATTTACTGCTTGTGATGTTCCATAATCCATGCCATTCATAGCAATTTCTGCTGAAAATGTTCCACTATCCTCATATTTTCCAGTATATTTTTTCTTTGAGTATTCCGTTAGTTGACTATCAATAAATCCATCCTGCACATCAAGTACTTGTCCTAAATATTTGAAAAATAGTTGCCCATTTGATTTTAATAAATCTGTTCCAAAATAGATATAGGCAAAAATCCCCCCTAAAATTAAAATTAGTAAAAGTATTATAGTTACTAATCTTCCTACTACTTTTGTTTTCATTTGTTTTCCTCCTTTTATTTTTTTCTTTAGGCATTTTCATTTCTATTGTTTTTATTGCCTTTTTTCTTTTTAGATTTTATCACAATTCATTTTTTTTGTATATATTTTATTTAAAATTTTTGTTTGATTCTTCTCTAAAATTCAACTTTTAAATGTATATGAGTTACAGTTCAGACCAAAATACTTCTATGCACATTTTCATTTTTTCTAAAGTGCATTATTTAATGTTTCCCACTCTTGCATTTTTTCTTCTATTTCATGATTGATTTTCTGTATTTCTTCTTGTAATTCATTTAATTTCACATAATCTGAGAATATTTCTTCTTTTGTCATCTCTTTTTCAATATTTTTTATTTTCTCTTCCTTATTATTGATTTCTTGCTCGATTTTATTCATCTTATTTTGTATTCGATTTCTTTCTTTTTCCATAAAATATGGATTATTTTCCTTTTTCTTATCTTGTACATTTTTTACTTTTGAGATTTCTTCTATTTCAGTACTATTTTGCTTGTCGAATTCATTTCTGCATTTTTCCTTATATTCTAAGAATTCCTGATAATTTTTATGATAAAAAGTTACTTTTCCATTCTCAAATTCTAATATACAATCTGCAAGTTTATTCACAAAATATCGATCATGAGAAACAAAAATCAAAGTTCCTGTATATTCTTTTAATATATTTTCTAAGCTTTCTTTTCCCACAATATCCATGTGGTTGGTTGGCTCATCTAACAATAAGACATTGGGTTGCTTTTTTAA
>CAWVJG010000007.1:0-4284 GCA_963929465.1 Bacillota bacterium | reverse complement strand
TTCTACCTGTTCGATTTTGGCTAAGGAAAATGAAAATATTTTACGAAAATTTATAGATTTAAAACAAATTGAAATCTTGCCAATTGAGGTATCTATTTTCTCTGATGCTATTTTGTTACCGACTTCTATTGAAGGCACTTTGTGTATTTGTCCATCTGATTTGTATGAAGGTTTTTTTGTGACTAGATTGAGAAAATTATAAATTTTGTATGACAATATTTAACTTGTTAAATGAAAATAATAAAATATTTTCCTGTTTTTACTTCGAAAATTACATATCATATTGCAAAAAAATAAAAATATGATATAATCATTTTAAGATAAGGGGGGGTTGCATGAAATTAAAAGAACTTAGAGAAAATTCTAGAAAAATGATAGCAACATTTATAGATTCAATAAATTTAGATGGAAAATATTATTCTCAACTTAATAAAACACCGTTAGCTTGGGGAAAACCAAGTTTGAATGGATGTCGGAGAATTTGTATCTCCTGGAACTAAAAGACTAAAAACACTTTTACAAAAAGAAAAATATGATGATAAAACAAAAAAGATTATAAGTCAAAAAGGACTAATACTTATTAATCAATCTTATTATAGACATCAACAACCTAATTCTGATTTATCTGATTTATATGTAACTTTAATTCACGAAACTCTACATGCTAATAGGGATTTACTACTTTTTGATCATTTTAGAGAAGGAAAAAATGAATTAGCATATAGCTACAATAATGGTAAACTTGAACAAAATATCGAAAAATTCTCTAGTAAACATGTTGACGCTTCTCAAGAAATACTAAAAGGAATTATAGATAATTCTAAAAACACTTTAAGCAGTTATGCTTCTAAAACATCTAAAGAAATCGAAGACATGAAATGGCCAGAAGGTGAAATCGAAGACATGGAACGTACAGAAGATAAAATCGATGCTCAAATGGAAAAACAACGAATAGTAGATGAAGCTTTAATTGAGCTTATGGCTGCATTATCTTATAACTTATACTCTGCTAAACAAAACGGAAAAGAACTTGATATATGGACTGCAATAGAACAAGCAAGAGATTCTTATGAAGGTGATGATATTGGTACTATGTGTGAAATTATACTAAAACATCATGATTTTGACCTATTTTACTGGATGATAGATCCCATTTCATACTCACAAGGTGATATCCATTATGACTTCTTTAAACAATACACTAAGAATGATCAAGACTTAGTAGAACACTTATACGATGCAGGAGAAATTCACATAGATGATGAAGTTATATCAGACCCTTCAGCTGTAAATCAAATAACCACTTCAGATATAAAAAAAGTAGCTAATTCAACAACTGCTATTGAAGAATTATTAAGGAGTTTTGAAGATATAAAACAAGCACAAACTCAATCAAGAAAAGATAATGAGAGATAATGAAAAATGATAAGGAGATTCTATTATGATAACAAAAGAATTACGTGAAGCAGCTGTCGAAATAGATTGTATTTTCGATAATATGACTGCTGAAACATTAAAACAAATACCGAAGAATTTTAGAGATTTTTTCAAACAAATATCATCTGAAACTTATACATTTCAATATGACAAAAGTAAAAGCTTAGATAAACAACAGTTGTTACCAAAAACAAAAGGAATATTAGCTTTAATATATAGGGATTATTTATGCGACGAAATAGAAAAGAAAAAATATACTGAAAATTGTAACAAAGTATTAGCAAACATAGAACAACAAAAATATGAAATGTATAATCCTAACAATATTTTTAAAGAAAAAAATAATATCCAACCCAAAGAAGAATTTCTACCCACGGTTTATAAACCAGTATCTTTAATAAGAAGAATTTTAAATCAAATAAAAAATATATTTATAAAGTAAACAATGTTGGCATCACAATTGTGATGCCAACATTGTTCTTCCAATAATCCCCCCTATTCAATCAAAAGTACTTATACCTGTTTCTGACTTCCGACTTTCTGCGTCGGAGGTCATAGATATCTTTCACATCATCCCAGACAAATGATGCCAATCCTAATTTTGCCTTGCTCACTTCTGCCTGGGACATTTTCCTTCTAGGCGGACATTTTTCGTAGTGTAAACATTTTACAACTACGAAACAGTCCTTATTGTTGGTTGCAAAAGTTTCATACCCTGTTTCTATCCAGGGATAGATTTCGATCCTTCTGGATCCATTCCGAACTTTTGCGCAACCTCTCAGCTCATCGCTGGCTGCCGAAAGCCTTCGGCATTCTTTTCCAGCCCGTGCACACTGGTGCACGGTTCCTAGAAGGTTTGAGCCTACTAGACTCATTCTTTTGGGGATTTCTGTATAATACAGTTTCCCCTCTTCTTTGAGCACGAAGGTCGGTATTTTTTTCGACCTTCTTTTGCGCAATGCTTCTGCTGTTGTCTCCTCTAACACGAAGGTCAATGGTTCAATCACCTGACTCATCTGCTTTTTGGAGACAAGCCTCGTTGTCGTACCATTAAGCTCCCGCTTAACGGCATTGACTGTCGTCACTTTCTCTGCCGTTAGGACTTTTGTCCCTGCGGTCTCTGACAGCTTTGCATTGCAAAATGCTGTGCTCTTTTCATTTTTAGTCTCATATTTGGGGGCTGTTTTTGTTGTCATAGTTTTTTCTCCTCCTATTATTGGTGAGACGATAATTCGTCTCTAGTTATATGCTACAAGTCACTCGGACTCTAATTATATTGTATCACTTTATGTAAATTTTGTCAATTTTTGGGTTCTTTTCTAAATTGTGTGGGTAGGTTTCAATAAAGCTATTTACAATAATGAAAAAAAGATATAACATATACATTGATGGAGATGTATAGTTATGAATAAAGAAAATGATATAAAAATATTAAGTTTAATGGCAGGGATAGAAGAACCATGGATATTAGAAAAAATCGAAGTTGATATAAATAAAGACTTGCATATGTATGTAAAATATAAAAGAGGAGAAAAATTCAGGTGCAATCAGTGTCAAAAATTATGTCCAGTTCATGATACAATTGAAAGAACGTGGAGACATTTAAATTGCTTTGAACATAAAACATATATACATTGTAAAGTGCCAAGAGTAAAATGTGATAAACATGGGGTGCATTTAATAGATGTACCATGGGCTAAAGCAAATACAGGATTCACCTTGTTATTTGAAGAATTTGTAATGCATTTAGCAAAGAAGATGTCAGTACATTCAATATCCAAGTTAGTAGGTGAAAGTGATGGAAAATTATGGAGAATAGTACATCGCTATGCAAAAGAATATATAGAAAATATAGAATTTTCAAAAGTAACCAAAATAGGATTAGATGAAACATCAAGAAAAGGGCATGAATATATAACAGTATTTATTGACTTAGACACATCAAGAGTAATGTATATAGCAGAGGGAAAGAAAGCCACTACAATAGAAGAATTCAAAGAATTTTTTAAAAAGCATAATGGAATACCAGATAATGTTACAGACATAACGTGTGATATGAATATGGGATATACAACAGGAATAAAGAAAGCATTTAAAAAATGTAAAATAACATATGATAAATTTCATGTAATAAAAGCAGTAAATGAAGCACTAGATAAAGTAAGAAAAAAAGAAGTAACAGAACAACCGATATTAAAAAAGACAAGATATATATGGTTAAAAAATAAAAGAAATTTAAAAGAAAGTCAACAAGAGAGTTTGGAAAAAATGTCAAAAATGAATTTAAAGACAGGAAGAGCATATAGATTAAAATTGGCATTTCAAGATATATATAATAGGAATTATACAGTAGAAATAGCAGAAGGAGAATTTAAAGAATGGATACAATGGGCAGTAAGAAGCAAATTACCAGAATTTAAAAGTGTAGCAAAAACAATAGGAAGTAAATTAGTTGGAATATTAAATTATTTTGAAAAAAGACTAACTAATGCAGTATTAGAAGGTACAAACAGTATGATACAAAGCATAAAATCTAGAGCAAGAGGATATAAAAAGATGGAAAATTTTAAAGCAATGATATACTTAATGAATAGTGAACATTGTATTGTTGGATAAATTAAAGGTATATCTATGTTATGTAGATATACCCACACAATATAAAAAATAACCAATTTTTGTGATACAGCGACATAAAACAACTCTCTGTGTCGTATTCATATCCAAATATAGAAAAAATTTTTTACGGATAATAGCGATAATTTTGAGAAATATTTCAGATTTGCAGGAAGTTTTGTGCCATTTATTCTATAAGTAAGAATATGAAAAGTTTAGGCATCACGAGTAATT
>CAWVJG010000006.1:0-13132 GCA_963929465.1 Bacillota bacterium | reverse complement strand
TTTTCTTTTTTGTTTTTTATTCTTTTTTCTTTTTTCTCTTTTCTATTAGCTTTCTTTTTTTCTAATATTTGTTCTTTCTTTTCTTGTTCTTCTTGCCTTTCTTTTAATAAAGCGGCAGTCTCAAGTTTTGTTTCATTTTTTTCTTGTTCTACTCTATTATTCTCTTCTTTTATCTTATCAGTATTCTCTAAATTTTTTGTTTCTTTCTTTATTTCATTATTAGGTACATATATTTTATCTTTTTCTAAACTTTCTTTAAAATTGTTACTTTCAGCCTTCTGATCTATTTTCCTTGAAGTGCTATGTTTTACTTTTTTATGCATTCTTTTTTTATTTAAATTTCGTTTGTTATAATTTTTACTACTTCTTTTTTTCTTTTTCATGCCTTGTCCCTCCTTTTGCAATATTTTTTGCTAATTTTAGCACCCCAATTATTATTCATATATTGATTCTTACTTTAAAAATATATTTTATGAATATTACAACATTTTTCTTAAAAATGCAACTACATTTTATCACATTTTTCCTTAAATTACCATATTCTTTTTGTTTTTTAGTCATTTTTTTGTTTATTCAAAATCAAGAAAAAAAGAACTACTATTTCTAGTAGTTCTAAAAATAAAAGGGGATGTTATTTAATACCAAATGCTTTTGGGGGCAAATGGTATTTTTATTGTTTATAAATATATCACTTTAAGTCTACTCTAAGTCAATACTTTTTTATATTTTTTTCTAAAATATAAAAGTTACTTTCTATTTTTAATATTTCTTCATAAATTTCTTTCCAATTTTTCACTCTCACAATATTTCCTTGATGGATATCTTGATTCATCTTTGTCGTCATTAAAATACTTTTTATTCCATTTTCGGAAAGTTCTTTGCAAGTATCATAACTATCTTCTATAAACAATTCTATTTTATTTTCTTTGGCTGCTTTTAGTTTATCACTTGCATTTATGATTAGCTTATCATATGGTATATGATTTTCATCCAAAGATTGTTTTGTTATTTCTTCTGTATTACAATCTTTTACATTTGTCAGTCTGGCTGTTATAAAATAAATTTCATTTCCTTTTTCTTTTAATTTTTGACATACTGTATTAGCATCTTCCATCATCTTGCATTCTTTTAAAACATCTTTATAATACCTATTAAAAAAATCAAATTTTTCTTCATCATTCCATCCATAAATTGCTTTTAGATAATATCGATTTTGAATTAATCCTAAACTATTTTTAGCTATTTTTCTTCCTAATACTTGTGAATGGTAAGTATCTGCATATTTTATCATTGCATTAACTGTCACAAATGTTGTATCATCTATATCTATTCCTATTTTCATTATGCATTCTCCTTTAGATAGGTATCTATTACTTTTTCTAATTCATCATATTTTCCAGTATAAGCATGATCTGCGTCTTTAATAACTTTAATTTCACAATTCTTTAAATTATTTTGTAAATAATGTATAACATCCTCGATTGGTTGTGTTAGGACACATTCATCTTTATCTCCAAATGGAATAAAGACAGGAATTTGTATTTGATTTAAAATTGGACTTTTTCCTTCTCTTTCTCTATATCTAAAAAAGTCGCATGTACGATTATATAATAAATCTGTATAAAAGGTTTTTGCACTAATTTTTCCATTTGCAAACACACAAAAATCAATTAATTCCTCTTCTTTTCCATTTTCAATCAATTCTTTTGCTTTTCTAATACAGGTTTGATAATCCTTTCCTGTGTAATTTTCTACTTCTTTTGGAATGTCACAAGGCGCTAATAATACAATCATTTTGATACTTTCATCTTGTTTCTGCTTATAATAATAGACTGCTTTGTTACAACCATAACTATGTCCTTCTAATACAATATGATTATATCCTCTTTCTTTTACCCATTTCACAATCCCTTCTATATCTATTACACAATCTTCAAAAAGTTCATAACTACTACCTTTAATAACAAATTCATTGCCTTTATGCATTTCTGTAATGTAGTTCATTCCTCTATTATTAAATGGTAAAAAAGCATAGCCATTATTGGTATACACTCTTGCTAAATTGTCATTAAATTCATCTTCATAAAAATTCCCACTCATTCCATGAATATGAATAACAATTTTATTTGTTGACACATCTGGTGTATATAGTAATCCTGGTAATTGTATTCCATCTGTTGCATTCGGTCTTATTAATTCTTGATTCATAAGGACTCCTCCTTTTATATTAAATCATTTTTTCTGGTATCTTTATGTGAATCTTCTGTAAATGGTGGACTCATAATTTCAATCATTTTTAAGTTTCCTTTAAATGCAAATTCTGTTTGAATAGGTATTTCTATAGCATCACCTTTCTCAATAGTATATATTTCATTATTAATATTAGCTACTCCTGAACCTTCAATAATGTAATAAAAGTGACTACATTTTGTCTCAATTTGATAAAATTCATGTCCTTTATACATATCAATATAATCTACTTCCACTCCTAAAGTCTTTTCACTTAATATATATCCATCAAAATAACCTTCTGTTGAAAATGTTGGTTTATCCGGAATTTTCTTTATATATTCTTTCATTTTTTTAATTCCCCTTTACTTTCTATTTTCCTAAATATTCTGTATCATCAAAAACTTCTAGTGGAAATATTTTATTTTCTTCTAAATCTTTCAAATGCGCTATGTTGATATCATAACTTCTTAACTCTTCTCTTGACATATGTTTTATTGTCTCCATGTCTATCCATTGCACATCTAAGATTTCATCTGTATCAAATGTAATATTTTCTTCTATCACATCTGCTGTAAATTTCACCAATATTCTTGTTCCTTCTGGTTTATTAAATGAACATATTGGCAATACTCCTGTCAGTTTCACTTTACATCCTGTTTCTTCAAATGTTTCTCTGATTGCAGCATCTGTTATTTTTTCGCCCTCTTCCATATGTCCTGCTGGATAATTCCATTGCCCATAACATTTCTTTTTTGCTTCTTTAACCATGAGTATTTTGTTTCCTTTTCTTACAATACAACCCGCTATAACTACCATACGATTTTCCTCCGTTTCATTTTATTGCCTTTACTATATCATATATCCTCTTTTTTCTCAATATACGCAAAAAAATACCTGAAATTCTTCAGATATTTTTTATATTTCTATCCTTTGTCAGAATATCAAGTTATTTCGGATTTACGAAATAACTTTGATATTTTTTAAATATATTTCTTACTTTAGAATTTTTTATATGTTAAAAATATTATTTTATAATTTTAAAAAAATCATCAACTATTTATCTTTTATCACTATTTTTTACAAACATAATTTGTTGTTTTATTTTATCTTCTCTTTTTTCTTCAAATCTATATAATTCTTTAAAACCATACTTTTCATGTAAACGAATAGATGGTATATTATTTACATTGATGCAACTATATATTGTATAATTGTTAAATTTGTCTAATACATATGCTAATAACTTTTTAGCAATTCCTCTTCCCATAAATTCTTTTCTAGTAACCACTTCCCAAATATACACAACATTTTTTGTCATATTTTCTATTTTGTTTGGAAAGCCTTCTATCTCACAAAAATCATTTCCTTGATATACAGCAATATATCCGCGCTGGAACATTTTCTTCTAAATATACTATCTTCAATATTTTGTTATTTTTTAAAAGTGTGTTATTACTTTCTTCTGAAATATATCCACTATTATTTTCTTTCCATATTTTTTGAATATCTTCTAAATATTGATTTTCAACTATCATTTATTTCTCCTTGCTCGATAAAAATATGTAGATATATAATACAACCTACACATTTATCTTTTACATTTTTCTTTTTTATATGTACTTAATTTATATGTTTATTTTTGTTATTGAAAGTTTGATTATGTAAAAAAGCTACTAATTTTCCAATCTCTCTATCAAAAATTTCTTTTGACACTTCTAATTTTAAAATATCTTTTCTTAATGTTGGTAGTGATTCTAATATTTTTTCAAATCTACAATCATTCTTTATGCATTCTTTCCATCGATTTATTCCCACAAAATCAATCTTATCTGCATCTCTCACAACAATTCCTTCTATTGTTTCAGGCCCTTCTTTCCAACTATGTTTATATATTGCTTTATAACAATTTTCTATAAATTCCGTCTCATAATTTTGTTTTTCCATTTCTATTTTTAATTCATTTGCACTAATTAATTCATGCCCTTTATTTTGTTGTAATCTTCCTACATCATGCCAATATGCTGCAATCATACATACTTCCTTATTAGCTTCATGCTCTGTTTCTAATATTTCTTTTGAATATTCTACCACATCTAAGACATGCACTAAATTGTGTTTTGGATCTTTAGATAATTTCATCTTCTCTATAGCTCTGTTTATTAGCTTTTCGTGTTTTCTTTCTATTTCTATGTATTGATTTTCCATGTTTTTCCTTTCCTTTGATTATTTATCCTTCATACTCTATTGGAAATCCAGTATCTTTTAATGCTTGAATTCCTTTTTCTAAAAGTTCTTCTTTTATCATAATATAATCTTTTGAAAAAGTAGAAACGATTAATATGTTCATACCTTGATTAGCAATTACTTCAGCAATTTTAGCTAAGAATCCTACTGTTTGAAATGGTACAGCTGGTTTAAACTCAATTAATTTGTAATCTCCTACAATTTCTAAAGCATTAACTTTTTCTAGGTTTGTTTTTTCTGTTACAACTGTGATTTCATCTTTATCTTTTGAAACCATAAAATGAATATCTGGTTTTTCTAATTTATCTGTTTTTACATATACATAAGTTCCTTTCATAACGGTTGCAATACTTTTAGGAATGGCTTCTTTTACATCCATAGTACTCCTCCTTTAATTTTTATATTTTAAAAAGATTTTATCATTTATTTATCAAAATAACAATTCCTATTAATTATTTTTTATTTATTTCTATTGCATGGAATTCTAAGCAAATTGATAAAATTAACATAATATGGTATAATATATACATAGGCAAAATGCTTATAATAAAAAAAAGAGAGGTAAAAAAACATGACAAAAAAAGCAAACAAAAAAGAAACAACAGAGCGGATTCTGAAACTCGGTGTAAAACAGGACTGCACCAAGTTGGAACTGCAGAACATCGTCTTCCCAAAATGGTCAGACCTTGGCCTGGTGGGAATGATGTTTAAGCAGTACTTAAGTACTAAGGAGCAGCCTGACGGCACCCATTACGACGAAGCAGTCTTCCAGACTGTTCTCCGAGTAATCGGCGGAAAGGTCCTGATGTCAGGTAGACCTGACTGCTACTGTTGGAATTTTGACAAAGTAGCATCTGCTAAAGATGTTCGCATTATTGGCACTAATTCTGCCGAAGGATTGCTGTCTTTATGCGAAGTCCTTGCAGGTATTCCTGACAGCGAGGAAAAGAAAATGTTGGCAGATATGTTCGCTAACATGAAAAAGGACCTTCTCCTGGTAACTACACCGGCTGAACAGAGGACCTGTATAGAGGTTACTGAAGACCTTTACAAGCAGGGAATAACCTACTGCGTCGACGAGTGGATGAACGTAGATGAAAACGGTAATGCCGTGATCACTCCATTGTCCATTGGTGACTATCTCATAGTCGCTACCTCTGGTGTATACCGGGTAGGTGCCGACGAGTTTGCAGAAACGCATTCTCTCTAAATCCTTTATATTACGGTTTCATTAGCCATATATAAAGGTTAAGACACCACTCATTTGTGGTGTCTTATTTCATATATTCTAATTTTCTCAAAAGCACTTATTATACTTGTAATCTCTTATTGTTTTTCCTTCATTTTCATATTAATGTCTAAAATGTCTCATTCCTGTGAAAATCATTGTAATTCCATATTCATTACATTTATCAATTGAATCCTGATCTCTTATAGAACCACCTGGTTGAATAATTGCTGTAATTCCAGCTTTATGTGCAGCTTCTACACAATCTGAGAATGGGAAGAATGCATCTGATGCAAGAACGGCTCCTTTTGTTACACCTTCTCCGATTAATTCTTCTGCATGTTCTACTGATTGCTCAGTAGCCCAAATTCTATTTACTTGTCCTGGTCCAATTCCGATTGATTGTTTATCTTTTCCAAGTGCAATTCCATTTGATTTTACATATTTTACAATCTTCCATGTAAATAACATATCTTCTAATTCTTTATCTGTTGGTTTTCTATCTGTTACTACTTTGTAATCATCTAATAATTTTGAATCAATTGTTTGCACAATAATTCCACCATTGATTTTCTTGATATCTAAAGCATTTTCTGGTTGTTTTACTGTAATAGATGGTAGTTCTAATACTCTTACATTTTTCTTTGTTTGTAATATTTCTAAAGCTTCTGGTTCATATGATGGAGCAACAATTACTTCTAAGAAGATTTCCTTCATTTCTTGCGCAATTGCTTTTGTAATTTCTCTATTTGCTACGACAATTCCTCCAAAGATTGAAGTTTTGTCAGCTTCAAAAGCTTTTTTCCATGCTTCATAAATATCACTACTGCTTCCTACTCCACATGGGTTTCCATGTTTACATGCAACAACAGTTGGTTCATCAAATTCTTTTAATAATTCTAATGCACCATTTGTATCATTAATATTATTAAATGATAATTGTTTTCCATTTAATTGTTTTGCAATGGTTAGAGAACCTTCACATTTTCCAATTTCTTTATATAATGCACCGATTTGATGTGGGTTTTCTCCATAACGCATTTCTTCTACTTTTTCATATGTTAATGTTAATTCTTGTGGTAATGAATTATCTTTTCTTTCTTCTTTTAAGTATTTACATATCATAGCATCATAGCTTGCTGTATGTTCAAATACTTTATTCATTAAATAGAATTTTGTATCTAGTGATACTTCTCCATTTTCTTTTAATTCTGTTAATACTTTTTCATAATCATTTGGATCTGTTACAACTGTAACATCTTGGTAATTTTTAGCAGCGCTTCTAAGCATTGTAGGTCCACCAATGTCTATGTTTTCAATTGCTTCTTCTCTTTTTACACCTTCTTTTAATATGGTTTGTTTAAATGGATATAAGTTAACAACTACAAAGTCAATTGTGTCTACATTTAACTCATTTAATTGCTCCATATGATTTGGATTACTTCTCATGGCTAATATTCCTGCGTGTACTTTTGGATGAAGTGTTTTTACTCTTCCATCTAAACATTCTGGAAATCCTGTATAGTCAGAGATTTCTGTTACTTTTACATCATTTTCTTTTAGCTTTTTGTATGTTCCACCTGTTGATATAATCTCAACTCCTAATTTTTCTAATTCTTTTGCAAATTCTACAATTCCGCTTTTGTCTGAAACGCTAATTAATGCTTTCATAATTACCTCCTTAAATTTCTATGATTTATATTCTATATTTTGGCTTAAATATTTACACTGCACTACTATTATATAGCATAAAAGTGCTTTGGTCAAACATTTTTTGAATTTTATGTTAATTTTACAAATTCTTTTATAATATTAATATCCTCATAGGTTGTAATTTTTATATTGGTGTAATCTCCTTCAATGATTTTTATTGGATATCCTTCCTTTTCCAATAACATACAATCATCTGTTACTTCATCATGTTTATATTTTTCATGCATATTGAATAATATGTTTCTATCAAAACATTGTGGTGTTTGAATAATCCATGTATTTGCTCTTACTGTTGTATTGACAACCACTTGATTTTCATCTGTAATTTTAATGGTATCTTTTGATTTCACCCCAACTGTCACACCTTTAAATTCTTTCATACTTTCTATACATTTATCAATATAGTTTTGCTTTATGGCAGGTCTTGCACCATCATGAATAATCACAATATCTGCAGTTGTTTCCTTTAAACAATTGTGAACAGATTCTTTTCTAGAATTTCCACCTACTACAATACGAATTGGCTTTTGGAATTTTTCTTTTTGTATGATTTCTTTTACAGTTTCTATTTCATCTTGTTTTACTGCTACCACAATATTATCAATATATGTATTATTATCAAATGCATTTAAACTGTAGAATAACACTGGTTTCCCATTAACATCTTCAAAATTTTTATTTCTATTTTGTCCATATCTTGTACTATTTCCTGCTACTAAGATAATGGCTGTTACTGTTTTTCCTTCTCTCAAAACATTTCCCCCTTTTTTACATTATACGATACGCAAATATATGTCTGATATTTATCTTTTAATGCTATATAGGCATTTTTTGCTGATTGTTTATCTTTAAATATCCCATAAACACAAGAACCAGATCCTGTCATTAATGCCTGTAATGCTCCATTTTTTATGAATTCTTTTTTTATTTGCTGAATGATTTCTTTTTCTTGTATGACTTCTTCAAATACATTATATAGATTATTTGCTAATAAATAAATGTCTTTGTTTTCTAATGCCTTTATAATATTTTCTGATGTATGTAATTGCTGTATATCTTCTTCTGTATCTAATTTTTGAAACATTTCTTTTGTATTACAAGATATTTTTGGTTTTATAATTACCATATAATATTTAAAATTGGTATCTATATTTGTAATGATATCTCCTATTCCTTCCGCTTTTACAGCTTTGTTATAAAAGCAAGGAACAACATCTGCCCCTAAGCTTTTTCCTAAAGACTCCATCTCTTTTTTCGTTAACTTTAGGTCAAATAATTTATTCATGGCGATGATAAATGCAGCACAATCTGTACTTCCTCCAGCCATTCCCGCTTGCATAGGAATCTTTTTGTTGACTGTTACTTCAATTCCTGTAATGGTTTTATATTGTTCTTTTAATTTCACATAGGCTTTATAGATAATATTTTCTTTTGTATCTAGTTCCTTCACATTAATGTTTAATTTAAAATCATCTGTCTGTATTTTTTTTATATAAATTTCATCATATAGATTTATCTTTTGAAATACAGATTCCAAATTATGATAATTGTCTTCTCTTTTTCCTAATATTTCTAAATTCAAATTTACTTTTGCTCTCGCTTTTATATATATTTTTTTCATATATAATCTTATTCCTTCCTAAGACACAAATATAGTTTATTTTACTCTACTGTAACGCAAGTAAAGACACTAATTCCATTACCTTTCCCAAACTCTGTTAATCCTTCTCCAGAAGTAGCTGTTATCCCAACACAGTTTTCATTGATTTCCAATATTCTTGCTATATTTTTTCTCATTTCTTCTACCTTAGGACTTATTTTCGGTGTTTTACATTCTATAGAAATCGATAGATGTATAATTTTATTATCTAAATATTTTAAGGCTTCTTTTAGATATTCTTCACTATTGGTTATACCTGTTTTACACATCTCATCAGAAACTTTTCCAAGTATATTTTTACATGTAATTCCTGAAATGGCATTTGTAATCGCATGTAAAACAACATCTCCATCACTATTGGCTACAATTGAAAAATTCTCATCGAATTCCACTCCTCCTAATAGTAGTTTTTTATCTGTATTTGTATAATCTATTCTATGACTATCTTGTCCAATGGCTACTTTCATTTTTTACTACCATTCCTTTCTTAAAACATAATCTAAGTGGAAAGAATTAAATATATTGACATTCTTTTAATCTTTTCCTCTTTATAGCATACTTAATCCTTTTCATTTTATCATACCCTATACCTTTATACAAGCAAATTTCTTTCTTACTAAAAACATTTTTTACTTTCTTAGAATATATCTTCTATGCAACAAAAAAAGTTAAAGTAGTCATTTCTTATTTTGACTTACTTTAACTTATGTTTATTTTATGACTTTTCTACATCTTTTTCTTCTATTTTTGGTTTCCTATTAAAAAAGTTTTCATAAATTTCTTCTAATTTACTTATTTTCTCCTCTGGATATTGATTACTTGTTTTTAATCTTCCTATTTTTGCTTGTAGCCATCTTTTATAATATTGATAGCCATCTATTCTTTCCATAAATTCCAATTGTTGAAGAATTCGATACACCTCTCCTGTCCATGTATATCCTCTTACCTTATCATAAGTGAGTCCTCTTACTCTAGCCCACTCATTACATCTATCATTAAAAAATATTCCTCTTTTAAAAAATAATAATACACCTTTTTCATCTTGATTTTCTTTATTTTGACTTTCACTATTTTCTTCATCTTCATTTTGATCTTTACCTTGCAAACGTTGCAATATTTCTTCAATCATTTCATTTATCTCTTCCTTTTCTTCAGTTCGCAAAGAGTAATCAAATCTACCATCTTCTCCATCTAATACATATATAAATCTATATAATTGTTCATAAATTTTAGCCGTCTCTCTTTTCCAGATTTCTATTTTCTCTTCTTTTGTCGGGAAATTCTCCCCATTTGCTAATTCTAAATATTTATTTGTTAGGTCACGGTTTGTATAATACATAATCCCTTCTAATAAGTCGTATCTATTTTCCATTCCATGCAAAAAATATTGGTCAAATTTTTTTTCATCAAATTCTCTATATTTTTTTAGTAAATTTTCTATTTCTTGTTCATTTTGTCTAATAACACCATAGGTATAGCTTGTACTTGGCGTTAATTGTGTTCTATCTACTGTTTTAATATCTTGCCATGTAAATCCCTCTTTTTTCCATGCTTCTATATCTGCTGAGTTTCCTGTTTCTAAGATAGATAAATAAGATAAAGTAAGACATGGCTTGTCTTTTGTTACATTTGGCATATCTAATCTTGTATATAGAAGTTTTTTTATATCCACATCCATTCTTCCATCGAAGTTTTCTGTCATTTTTCTTACTTCACTTCTAAAATTGGTTCTGTCCTCATCACTGTCAACTAAAACTTGTATATTTTCTAAATTTCCTTCTGTATTTCCCTTTGTAGTTTTTAATAACCATTTTCCATCTATTGAAAAAATATTGTTTTCTACTCTTATAGAAATATCAGTAGAAATATCAACTAAACACCAACCCATATTTTTTGTTATTTCCCTTAATTGCTCTCTATCTCTAGGTTCCTTTATATTTAATTCCATGTTAACTACCTCTTTTATTTTCTTCTCCGTTTATTTCTCCATTTATTTTTTCTTTAGTAGTTAATTCAGATATATCACATGAATATTAAATTATCAATAGTTTTTCTATTTCTTTTTTAATTTATTTCATTTATTATTTTGAATTTATTAATTACATTTATGTGATTTTGCTTAATTTTCAATCATATCCTTTAAATTATGAGAAACTAATTTTAAATCTTGAATAGAATTTCCTTTTATAACATATGGTATACAATGTTCTATTTTTAAATGAAATATTTTTTCTTTAGGCTCAATATGAAACATATTTCATTTTCTTTCCCCTTATCTTTCAAACTCATCCATTTTACTTTTAAAAAACTCATAAAAGTACCTTACATTTTCAAGTTCATTCCATTTTTGTACTTCATAATTTCTTGTATCTAAATTATATATTTTAGCATTTAAAATGCCTAACATAAATGGCGAATGTGTTGCAATAATGAATTGAATTCCTAAGTATCTTGCCATTTTATTAATCTCTTCTGCTAGTTTCACTTGATTTTGTGGTGATAACGAAACCTCTGGCTCATCTAGCAAATACAAGTTATCTGGTTCTATATTATTTTCTAAAATTTGCATGGTTGTTTCTCCATTAGAATATTTATCTTGTGCAAATTCAAATCTTGCAAATTGTTTTCCACCCTCTTTAGTTTCTAAAAATTCTTTAGCTTTTTTTAATCCTCTTTCTCTTGCTAAATTACTTTCCATACTTTCCTGTAACACAGCATCTTGTTGTACTTTTCTTATCTCATATAGTATTTCTTCACTCTTAATATATCGACTATTTTCTGGTATTCTATATATTTTTCTACCATTTTCATTTTCCCCTAATTCATATTCGCATTTAGAAGCATATTCTTCAAAATAATCTAATGTCCCAACAACTTTTGGATTATCTCGTTCTTTTCCTTTTAAATCTAATTTATGAGCAATCATGTTTAATATGGTTGACTTTCCAGAACCATTATTTCCATATAATACAGTAATATTATCAAATATGAATATATCTGGCTCTTTATTTTGTAATACATTAAAAGGATATATGTTTTTATTGTTATTTCTTTCATCACTTAATTTGAATGTTTTTAGGTATATCATAGCAACTCCCTTTGGCTATTCTTGACTTGAAACAACATATTTTGAATCTATTAATGAATTATTTTCATACTCTAAAAAAGCTAACAATGTTTTTATTGTTTTCTCACAAGAACTAACATACATCCTTTCATTTACAGTATGAAAATCTTCTATAATACTCCCAATAGAAATCATATCTAATCCTGCAATTCTTTGAGCAATACAACTACATTCTAGTCCTCCATGTGTAATTTCAAAACCAGGATACTCTCCATTTACTTGATAATACATATTTGTATAAGTTTCTTTTAACTTTGAATTCACATTAGGTATCCATGCTAAATCTTTGTAAACTTCTTCAGTTTCAAAATTATTGTTTTTAGATATACGTATATTTTCATTATTTTGCTCTTCCAATTCACTCTCTTCTATACTTCTTAAAATTCCTGTTATTACGATTTTATTGTTTACGGTTTCTATCTTTCCTATATTTCCTGATGTAATAATATTGTTTCTATTTGTAATCAATCCTTGTTTTAAATTGATTATCTCTTCTACTATTCTTTTACTATCTTCTAAAGAAAATATCATTTCACAATCTACTTCATCTATTTGTATATCTATATGCTTTTCTTCTATATTGTTCTTTATCTTATTTTCTATGTCTTTAATATCTGTTTTTATAGTGCATTCACATGAAATTGCTATATCATTTTCTGAGTTACCTCCTGAAATTTGACAAATATATACCTCTTTTTCAGCTTGTAACTTTTGTATTATCTTTGCCATTATGGAAATTGCATTTTTGCTACTTCTCTCAATCTCCCATCCTGAATTTCCGCCTTCTACACCACTAATTGTTATTTTATAAGATGGCATATTTGTAGTAATGTAGTTTCCTTCAAATACATATTGATTACAAATATCTGCATCACAACCTATCACAATAGAATCATCTTTAGCATGATCTATATTAATTAATCTCTTT
>CAWVJG010000005.1:0-5767 GCA_963929465.1 Bacillota bacterium | reverse complement strand
ACTCCTTTCTACACTCTTTATCACCTTATATTATACCATATTTGACACCAGTAGTAAAATCAAACACAGACATCAAAATTTAAATGTTTACGCATATTCTTTCAAATTTTCCTGTATCATAAGAGCCTAACCTAACATAGTAATCAAAGATTGCAATCAAGCACCCATAACCTTGTTATCTTCGACAGCAAAAAGTCACCTATTCTCTAGGTGACTATATCATTTCAGCGATCACATCATAATCACTAACCTCTGTTACTTTGCAGTTTATAAAGTGATTTATAATTTCTTCTGGCTTTTTATTTGATTTATTCTTTATATACACAATTCCATCCATTTCTGGTACATCTTGCATAGTTCTTCCGATATAATATTTACCGTCAAAAGACATATCTTCAATTAATACTTCATATGTTTTACCGATTTTTGTGCTTTGGATTTCTTTTGAAATTTCTTGTTGTATTTGCATAATTTGATTATATCTTGCTTTTTTCGTATTTCCATGAATTTGATTTGGTAATTTTTCTGCAGGTGTTCCATCTTCTTTTGAATACATAAATGTTCCTAATTTATCAAACTTTGCAACTTCTACAAATTCTTTTAGTTCTTCAAAATCTTCTTTTGTTTCTCCTGGAAATCCTACAATTAAGCTTGTCCTTAAAACAACATCTGGTATGTGTTCACGAATTGTTTTTAATAAATGTTCTATTTGTTCTTTGCTAGTTTTTCGATTCATTCTTTTTAATACTGTATTAGAAATATGTTGAATTGGTATATCAAAATAGTTGGCAATTTTATCATTGTTTGCAACAACATGAATCAATTCTTTCGTGATGCCTTCTGGATATGCGTACAAGAAACGAATCCATTGTATTCCATCTATTTTACTTAATTTTTCCAATAGTTCTGCTAATTTTGATTCTCCATATATATCCATACCATATTTCGTTGTATCTTGTGCTATGACAATTAATTCTTTGATACCTTTTTTAGCTAACATATTTGCCTCTTCTAAAATATCCTCCATTTTTCTACTAGCAAAAGGTCCTCGAATATATGGTATTGCACAATATGTGCATTTATTACTGCATCCTTCTCCTATTTTTATATAGGCATAGTTATTACCTGTTGTTATGGTTCTATTTAAAAATTCTTGTTGTGTTAGCATTGGCATTTGTGGTATTTCTGTTATTTTTTTACTTGTCTTTTTCTTTTCTTTTTCAACTATACCTCTTTTTAGTAAATCTTCAATCTTGTCCCACAATTTGTCGTAATCTTCGATTTTTATAAACAAGTCTACTTCTGGTAAAGCTTTTACTAACTCTTCATAATATCTTTGAACCAAACACCCCATAACAATTAAATATTGACATCTTTGTTTTTTATATTCTGCCATTTCCAATATGGTATTAATTGCTTCTTCTTTTGCAGATTCTATAAATCCACAAGTATTAATGACTAAAATATCTGCTTTTTCTTCTTCATTGACAACTTGAAATCGATTATCTTTAAATTTGCCTATTAAACATTCTGTATCAATTAAATTTTTACTACATCCTAGTGATATAAATCCTACATTCATTTTTTATTCTATCCTCTTCTTTTTTTACGATTTTCCAGTTAATTGCATCTTATTATTTATAATGGTCTGTCCCTTTCGTTCAATCATAGAAAAATCAAAATTTTTCTATGATATCAAGCATTATACACAATTTTACTTACATAAAATTGGCACGTCCCCAATGTTCACATGTTTAACTTTTATGACTACATATATGTTTTCTGGTCATTTCCATTAAATCTAATTTTGTAAATCCTTCTATTTGTGTTTTGCTTCTGTCTTTTCTTACTTCTTCTCTTAATAATTTTTCTATTGCTTTTTTATCCTCTTCATCCTGCATATCTATATAGTCTATAATAATAATTCCACCTATATCTTTAAGCTTTAGTTGTTTTGCAATTTCAACAGTTGCTTCTTTATTCACTTTAAAAACCGTATCTTCCATTGTTTTATTTCCTGTATATTTTCCTGTATTTACATCAATAGCTGTCAATGCTTCTGTTTTATCAATTGTAATAAATCCTCCACATTTTAACCATATTTTTCTATTATTAATTTTATGGATTTGCTCTTCTAAATCATAAATATCAAAAATCGAATCTTCACTTTTAACTACTATTTGTAAGTTTTTATATTCTTGATTTTCACTTTTGATTTTACTAATTTCGTTATAATCTATGCTATCATTTACAGTCACTTGTGATATTCCTTTATTGGCTAAATCCATTAACATTTTTTCAACAATATTTTCACTTTTATATAATTGTCGTGGTACTTTTTGTGTTTCATCTTGACTATCTTTGACAATCTTTTCCCATTTACTTTCTACATGTTTTATATCTTCTATAATTTCTTTTTCTTTTCCTTCTGCAGATGTTCTAATAACTGCTCCATTGCCTTTTGAAATTGTTTTACGCACTAATCCGTATAAGTCTTTCTTGTTCTTCTTTGTTCTCTATTTTTTGTGAAACAGTAATAATATCTGTATTTGGCATAAGAACAATATATTTCCCTGGCAAATTAATGTGTGTAGATATTCTAGCACCCTTTTTCTCATTACTGTCTTTTTTAATTTGCACTAATAATTTTTGATTTGGTTTTAGAATCGTATGAATATCTTGACTGAAATTTTGTTTTTCCTTTTTTTCGTCTTTCTTTTCTAGAATATCTTTTAAGTGGATTAAACTATTTTTTTCTATGCCTATATCTACAAAAGCTGCTTGCATTCCTTTGACAATATCTTTTACAACACCTATGTATATATTTCCTTCGTTTTTATTGTCTTCTTCCTCTTCTTCATAATATTCTATTACATTTCCATTTTCTACTAATACAATTTTTCTTTGCTTTTCTATTCTTTTTATAATTAATTCCAACATCTTGCTTTCCCTCTCTTGCTTAATTAAATTTATTCATTGCAGAATCTACACCATTTTTTATAATTTCTATCACTGCATCTTTTGCATTATCTGTTCCTAAATTTAATTTTTTTATATCTTCTTCTGATGAAATCTTTCCAATGACATATTGAATTCTGTCATGTTTATATTCAGGTGTTCCAATGCCTACTCTAATTCTTGTAAATTCCTCTGAATTCAGATTTTGTATAATAGATTTCATTCCATTATGAGAACCTGGTCCTCCTTTTTTTCTTATTTTTATTTTTCCTGGTTCTACATCCATATCATCATAAATAACAATGATATTTTCTAAATCAATTTTATAAAACTGAATGGCTTCTATCACACTTTCTCCACTTAAATTCATATAGGTTTGTGGTTTTAAAAGAATGACTTTTTCATTTTCAATCATTCCACTTCCATACATTCCTTTAAATTTATGTTTATTGATTTCAATTCTATATTGTTTTGCTAATTTGTTTACTGTATCAAATCCCATATTATGTCTTGTATTGGCATATTCATTTTCAGGATTTCCTAAACCTATTATTAAAAACATTGTTTTTCCTCTTTCTAAAAAAATAATCTATACTATTTTACATTGTTTTCGCCATTTTTTCAAGTTTTTATGAAGAAGAAATCGAAAAGTCTTATCATTTATAGTTTCTGTTCAAAAAAAAAGATACAATTACTTGTATCTCTTTTTACTTTATTTATTATTCTGCTGATTCCTCTGTTTCTGGAGCTTCATAAGCATCTAATATAGCTTTTTGAATTTTCTCTCTAGTTTCAGCATTGATTGGATGAGCTATATCTTTGAATTCTCCGTTTGGAGTTTTTCTACTTGGCATAGCTATAAATAATCCATTTTGACTTTCGATAACTTTGATATCATGAATAACGAATTCGTTATCGAATGTTACAGAAGCAACAGCTTTCATTCTGTTCTCTGAATTTACTTTTCTTAAACGTACATCTGTGATTTGCATTTTGTAGTGCACCTACCTTCCTTAAGTTTTAAAAAATTTTTGTACATATTTTACTCTTATGTACAATTATATTATTCTCCATAAAAATTTTTTTTCCTTCTTTTTTTTACATTTTTTTATATTTTTTATTATATAGAAAAAATCCACTTTTCTTATTGTATAGAAAACATGCTCCCTTATTTGGATTTTCCATATACAACAAGGTTAAGCCTCTTATGTAGTAACATTTTTCATAATTTTTCATATATTAATATATATTTTTTCTTTTTTATTAGAAGTTCCAACCTACTAAAATAGACCTATTTATCTCATAAATTTCTCTAAAAGTATTGAATTTTTCATCATATAATTATATAATTTCATTTGAAATTTTATACGAATTAAATATTACAAAGGAGTGTCTTTTCATGCCTAATATAGAGAATTTAAAAAAATATAAAAATATACATATGATCGGAATTGGTGGTGTCAGTATGAGTGGAATTGCTGAAATTCTTCATAACTGGGGATTTCATATTACTGGTTCTGATTTAGCTGATTCTGAATCTATTGAAACCTTAAAAGAAAGAGGAATCAAGGTTACTATTGGACATAATATAGAAGATGTAAAAAAAGCTGATGTTGTTGTGTATTCTGCTGCTATCAAACCAGAAGATCCTGAAATGGTAGAAGCAAAAAATCAAAATATTCCAACTATTGAAAGAGCTGATTTTTTAGGAGAAATTACAAGATGTTTTAAAGATACCATATGTATTTCTGGAACACATGGAAAAACTACCACAACTTCTATGGTTTCTCTTTGCTTTATGAAAGCCTTAACAGACCCTAGCATACAAGTAGGTGCTTATTTAAAGCAATTGGATGGAAATTACAGAGTAGGAAATAGTGAACATTTTATCATAGAAGCTTGTGAATATGTAGAAAGTTTTTTAAAGTTTAGCCCTAAAGCTGAAATTATTTTAAATATTGATAATGACCATTTAGACTATTTTAAAAATTTAGAAAATATAAAAAAAGCATTTGTGAAATATGTAAAATTATTACCTAATGACGGTATTTTAGTTCTAAATGGAGATGATACTAATTGTTTAGAATTAGCTAAAGAAACAAAAGCGACAATTATTACCTATGGTGTTTCTAATAAAGATGTTGATGTGTATGGTACTAATATAGAATTTAATGATGATGGTTTTGCAAAATTCGATGTCTACTATCACAATGAATTTTTAGATACTATTCAATTATCTATTCCTGGTAAACACAATGTTTCAAACGCTCTTGCTTGTATTTCTATTTGTATGAAATATGGCATATCTTTAGATACTATAAAATCTGCTCTATTAGAATTTACTGGTGCTCATAGAAGGTTTGAATATAAAGGAAAAATCAACGAAATTGCAAGAGTTTATGATGATTATGGACATCACCCAACAGAAATTATTGCAACAGCAAAATCTTTAATGAATAAAAAATATCATGAGTCTTGGGTTATTTTTCAACCACATACATATAGTAGAACAAAAAATTTATTAGATGAATTTGCTAATGCATTAATGAATTTTGACCATGTCATTGTCCTAGACATTTATGCTGCTAGAGAAACAAATACTTATAACATTTCTTCTAAAGATTTAGTAAATAAATTTCAATCTTTAGGAAAAGAAGCTTTATACATTCCAGATTTTAATGAATGTGCAAGCTATGTAAAAACACATGTTGAAGAAAATGATATTGTTTTAACTTTAGGTGCTGGAACAGTTACCAATATAGGTCCAATGCTAGTTGACTAAAAAGGGATTTTGGGGACGGACTCATTT
>CAWVJG010000004.1:0-5634 GCA_963929465.1 Bacillota bacterium | reverse complement strand
ATCTTTTGCAATTGCGCTTCACGGATTTTATATCCTGTTTTTTCATTTCTATCATCTACTTCTACACGAATACCTTTTGCTTGTAATTCTTCTTTTACTTTATAAGCATATTCATGTTGATTATCTGTAATTGGTAAGATTTTTACTTGTACTGGTGCAATCCATACAGGTAAATTTCCTTTTGTTTCTTCTAATAAGAATGAAATAAATCTATCTGAAGATCCTAAAATCGCTCTATGGATAACAACTGGTCTATGTGCTTTTCCATCTTCTCCTATATACTCTAATTCAAATCTTTCTGGTAAAGCAAAGTCTAATTGACAAGTTGGAATTGTCACATCATGATTTAAAGCTGTTCTTATTTGAATATCAATTTTAGGTCCATAGAAAGCTGCTTCTCCTTCTGCTTCATAGAAGTCAATATTTAATTCTTTTAAGATTTCTCTTAATTGACTTTCAGCTGTTTCCCACATTTCATCATTATCAATGTATTTTTCCTTATTTGCTTTGTCTCTTAATGATAATCTATATTTAAAGGCTGATTCTGGGAATCCAAAATCTTTTTGATAAACTTCTTTTATTAAATTTAAAACTCTTCCTACTTCTTCTTTGATTTGGTCTGGTCTTACAAATAAATGAGCATCATTTTGGCACATTTGACGAACTCTCTCTAATCCACAAACACTTCCACTTGATTCATAACGAAAATCATGTGCCAATTCTCCTATACGAATTGGTAAATCTCTATATGAGTGCATTTGATGTTTATATATCAACATATGATGTGGACAGTTCATTGGTCTTAATACCATTTCTTCATTATCCATTTTCATAACAGGGAACATATCTTCTTTGTAATGATCCCAATGCCCACTTGTTTTGTATAATTCTACATTGGCAAGTGATGGTGTATATACATGTGCATATCCTAATGCAATTTCTTTATCTTGAATATATCTTTCCAAGATTCTTCTAATTGTTGCTCCATTTGGTAGATACATTGGAAGTCCTGAACCAACTAATTTATGTGTCATAAAGATGTCTAAATCTTTTCCGATTTTTCTATGATCTCTTTGTTTTGCTTCTTCTAAGAAATCTAGATATTCTTGTAATTGGCTATTCTTTGGGAAAGAAATTGCATAAATTCTTTGAAGCATTTTATTCTTTTCGCTTCCTCTCCAATAAGCACCTGAAGATGAAAGAATCTTTACTGCTTTTACTTTTCCTGTTTTTAGTAAATGTGGTCCTGCACATAAATCTGTAAAGTCACCTTGTTTATAAAAACTGATTTCTTCTCCTTCTGGTAGTTCTTCTATCAATTCTACCTTGTAGGGTTGATCTTTCATTAGTTCTAATGCTTCTTTTTTTGGTAATGAAAATCTTTCAATTTCTAAATCTTCTTTAATGATTTTTTTCATTTCTTCTTCAATTTTTGCTTTATCTTCATCTGTAAATGGTGTTTCTACATCAAAATCATAATAAAAACCATTATCAATACTTGGGCCAATGGCAAATTTTACATCTGGAAATAATCTTTTTACAGCTTGTGCCATAATATGTGATGTTGTATGCCAATAGGCTTTTTTTCCTTCTAAATCATCTTCTTGAAATGTATGAATTACCAAATTGCAATCTTCTTGTAATTCATATCTTAAGTCTTTCACTTCTCCATCTACTTCTCCACAAGTTGCATTTCTTGCTAATCCTTCACTAATTTTCTTTGCCACTTCTAAAATGCTAGTTCCTTTCTCCACCTCAATTACTGAATCATCTTTTAATGTAACTTTTAACATAATAAAACCTCCTTTATAATTTATCTATTATCATTTATTTTTCTCCTGGTTCTATACCTATTCCCATCAAACTCTTTATTCCTTGCTGATAATCCGTCTTTGTCATATACATATCTGATACTTTTAAACAATCTATCTATACCATATCTACGATGGTCAAATATGCTTACTTTTCTATCATAACAAAACACTCCTATGGATTTTGTTATCCACAGGAGTGCATTATATATACACGGTTCCATCCTATTTTTCACTTAATTAAAAGATGATAACGTATCTCACACGTTTGGCTTATTCACCAAAAACTTGAAGAGGTAGTTTTTCAAATATGTTTTTCTAGATTGGCTTTCAGCTAATAACCAATCCTCTCTTTAGATAACCTTTATTTTACTTTTTCTCTTACTTGTCTTTATCTTATGTTACTTATTTTATAACTTTTTTCAAAAAAAGTCAATAGAAATATTTACTTTTGTTTTTTTCTATTGTATAATCTATTACGACTTACATGATACTTTTACTAACATGTAAGAAACATTATATTTCTTTACTTTTTAAAACTTAATATTTGCTTCTATAGCTCAGTTGGTAGAGTGCAGCCTTGGTAAGGCTGAGGTCACGGGTTCAATTCCCGTTAGAAGCCCCAGAAAAAGGAAATTTGAGGACGAATCGGGAAATTGGGGACGGACTCATTTTTCCCTTTTTTATATTCTATATTTTTTAGATTGCTCAAACTAAAAAAGGGAAAAATGAGTCCGTCCCCCAATTTCCCTTAAATTTCATTTAACATATTTTTAATTGCTTTTTTTCGGATTCTTTGTATTGCATTATCTACTGATTTTACTGGTGAATCTAATTTTTTAGCAATTGCTACATAACTATAACCTTTTACATATCCATCTAACACTTGTTTTTCAAATGTACTTAATGATTTTTCTATTGAACTTTCAATCTGTTTATAATATTCTTTTTTCATTACTGTTTCTAATGGATCTTCTACCATTTTATTATCTAATGTATTAATTAGCTCTATACCGTTTTCTTCTTCATTGTCATATGCAGAAGCATTTAATGATAAATAGGAATTTAATGGCATATGTTTTTGTCTTGTTGATGATTTTATAGCTGTGATTAATTGTCGTTCAATACACATATTAGCAAATGATTTAAAACTATTATTTTTATCTTTTTTAAACATTTTGATTGCCTTAAACAATCCTATTAAGCCTTCTTGAACAATATCGTCCCTTTCTGCTCCAACAATAAAATATTTACTAACTTTTATATTTACTAATTCTTTATACTTATTCATCAAATATGATATGGCCTGTTTATCACCTTTTTGTACTTCTAATACAATTTGTTCATCTGTCATTCCGTCAAATTTATCTACAGAAAAAAATACATTTTCCTTTTGCATTCGTCAAAATCCCTCCAAAGTGTCTCTTTATATTAGTATTATACCATTGAAATCACTGTTGTCAAGGCTATTTTAAGTTATTTTATAAAATTATATAATAGAAAGGACACATCAAATTGAACATTTTTTGTTCTATTTTATTGTGTCCTAATTTTTATTTCTAAAGTCCTAGTTCTTCTTTTAGCATTGACCATACATCTTGTGTTTCCATTCCATATTGCCAAGAAGCAACTCCTGCCAAATCATTTTCATTAACTAGTGAAACTTTTGCTTTTAATGATTCCACATCTTCTATCCACATTTTCCTTGTATATTCTCCATCTTGATATTCTACATAATATTGTTTTAATTCATCATCCCATGTTTTTTGAACACCATCTGGTAGAACTTCTTCAATATTTTCCATGTTTACTGTTGGATTTCTTACAACATCTCCATTAGCATCTTCTGTCCATAATCTTGTATAGAATGGAATTCCTAATATTAGTTTATCTGAATCTATTTCTTCTGTTTGTAAGAATTTTACTAAGTTTAATTCTATCCAGTTATATCCTGCTGTTGTTCCTGCTTTTGTACTAGAAAGACCATTTTGATCATATGCCATAAATATAATATAATCTGCTACATCTCCAATCACATTTCTGTCAAAACACATTGACCATGTTTCACCACCATCTGGTGCCGTTACATCTACTGATACGACTTTTCCCATATCATCCAATCTTGGTGTTAATTCTATAATAAATCTTGAATATACATCTTTATCTTCTTGCTTCATATTTTCAAAATCTATATTAATTCCATCTAAATCATATTTTACACATGCTTCAACAATTTGTTCTATCAATGCTTTTCTATTTTCATAACTATTCATAATTTCTGATGTAATGTTTAAGCTCTCTTGGGCTGCTGGTGCATTAGATACCATTGGCCATACTTTATAACCATTACCATGTGCCCAATCAATATATGCTTCTCCACTTTCTCCTATATTTTCTCTAAAGTTTCCATTTTCATCTATATAGAAAAAGGCTGGTGATACAACATTGACACCTTCTATAGTGGTTCCTGTTCTATCTGGTGCACTTCCCACTTCTGAATAGTAATCCCATGTCATATTGATTTTTCCTTCAATTTGTTTTTCTTCTGGAATAGCTTCTCTCGCAACATATTCATTTTCTAATTTATCCGTTTTTACATAACCAAGTTTTCCATTTTCTGTTCTGATTCTAGAATAGCCTCCATCAGAAGATATAACAATAACAGAATCTCCTTTTGCTATTCTATCTACTGTTTTGGCTATAAAATTCGTTGAAGATTTAACTGCTACACTAGATGTAACTGTTGCTTTCTTCTGCTCTCTGTCTAATGAATCCATTGTAAGCACTTTGGTCTCTTCTATATTTCCAATTTCTATATCATATACTTCTGTCATTTCTGAAATTGGTATATAAATAACACCATCTCTTTCCATAGCATGTACAGATATCCTTTTGTCTTCTCCATTAACATTCATCACATTTTCTTCTAAACTGACCTCTGCTATTTTTGTATTATAAGTTGTAATAATTCTATTATTTTCTTCCTCTAAATAAATATGTTTGTCAAAGAAATTGGCAATATCGTCTTCTGATAAATAAATAGCACCATTTTCTTGTATGATATCATTTCGTAAATCTGATGTTACATTTCTATTGTTAATAATTAAATTGGTTGTGGTATTATTGTCTAAAATGATATAATTATTGGCTATCATGGCAATCACAAATAATAAAATAATCGCTACAATAATAACTCCTATTCTAATAATAATTTTTTTCTTTTTTTCTGTATCTCCATATGCCATTGTTTTTGGTTCTTTTTCTAATTCTCTTCTTCCTCTTCCCATTATTTTCTCCTTTGTACTTCTATTATTTTTATATTTCTTATATATTTCTGTGCATAAATTTTTTTCATTTGGTTATGCAAGCTTTCCTTATTACTATAACATAAAAAAAATATTTATCAAATATAATTTTACATTTTTTTCATTTTTCTTAATTCTGTTTTTTGTTCTTCTGTTATTCGGTAAGATTCTATCGCTTTTTGCAAAGCTTTATTATATGTAAATTTATCTACTTTAGCTTGTTTTAAATATTCTATTGTTTTGTCATAAAATTTAATTAAACAAATAGAAATCGCCCATGCTACTGCCATTTGAACATAATATTTATCACTCTTTATATGATCAAATATAGCAAAATTTTTTTCTAAATACTCTTCTGTTATATAATAATCTAGTATCATCACCACACCAAATCGAATTTCGAACTCTTTTTCTGATATCACATACTTTTGTAAAAATTCCCACATTTTGTCTAGATTCTTTTTAGTTATTTTTAATCCTGCACAAAAAGTGTCACAAACTGCCCAATTATCAA
This sequence comes from Bacillota bacterium, assembly GCA_963929465.1. Classification (GTDB taxonomy): domain Bacteria; phylum Bacillota; class Clostridia; order TANB77; family CAG-508; genus CAG-269. The sequence continues at coordinate 4 of CAWVJG010000004.1, read as the reverse complement.
TTTT
>CAWVJG010000003.1:0-3928 GCA_963929465.1 Bacillota bacterium | reverse complement strand
TTTCCATTTACATTGAAATATTTTATTGTAGGGTTATCCCCTTCAACTTTTTCTTTTTTTATTTCTATTGTATTTCCTTTTTTATTTATTTCGCTAATAATATCCTCTTCTGTAATATATTCATCCTTCCAATATTCTTGACCTTTTTCGCTTAATTGATTAGGATTACAAGGAAAAAATTGTAAAAACCTTATAATTATTCTTTCTTTTTTAAATTTATTATTTACTTTATTTGCAAAAGCTATAAAATCGTTAATCTCTTCAATATTGTCCTTCATTACGACCATATTTATTTTTATCTTACAATTTGAATCATCTAAAACTTTATTGATCCCGCTTAAAACTTTTTCCAATCCATTTCTTCCTGTTATTTCTTCAAATTTTTTATTGTTCAACGTATCTAAACTTACATTTACTCTAGATATTCCTGCATTAATTATTTTTGTTGCTTGTTCTTCTAACAAGAATCCATTAGTTGTTATCGCTTGTTCTCTATAACCCAAATCTTTTGCATATTGTATATATTTATATAAATTCTTTTTTACTAAAGGTTCTCCTCCTGTCCAGTGAATTTTTATTATTCCAATATTATGTGCTGCAGTTAAAATTTCTTTTATTTCTTTATCTTTTAATTCTGGAATTAAATTATTATTTGTATTACAATATTTACAGTTAAAATTGCAATTTGATGTAACAGCAAATCTTAAATGCCATTTATCCATTACTAGATAACACCTCCATTAAATAATTATATTTTTCTTTTATCTCATCTTTTTTGTATTCAAATTCAATTTTATTCCAACTTCTTTGCAACTTATTCTTTATTTCTATTGCACCACCTTCAAGCGTAGCTTTTCTTTTCCCATACCAAGTATAAAACAAAGGAAGTGGATATTCAATATGCGATATTGCATCTGCAGTAGCTATTATCTTTTCTTCCAGAGTTTCTCTTTTGTTATTTACTGAACCTCGATGATTTTTTATACAAGCTTCAATTAATTTGATTTTTTTATTGTCAAATTCATATTTTTCCAAAAATTCTCTTGCATATTTAGCTCCTGTTATATGATGATTTTCTTTATCTCCTAGAATTCTCGTTACATCATGTAAATAAGCTGATATTTCAACGACTTCCTTATCGGCTCCTAATTTTTCTGCCATTTCTAAAGATATATTCACCACCGGAATAACATGATATTTCATTCTTCCATGATCACAAATATTATTTAATAATTTATTAATATCATAAATTATCTTATCATATTCTTTATCTTTCATAATTGTTCTCTCTTTCTTGTTTCTTTCTTACATATTCATTCATATATAATTCAATCTCTCTCTCTGAATCTTGTGGCAATGATCTATGAATTGCATTCACATAAAATTCATGTCCATTAATTAATATTGGTTTTCTTAATGTACTATATTTATATCTTATTGTTTCCTTACCACACTTATCAGGTATATATCCAGTTCCGCATAATTCAAACAATCTTTCTTTTGCATCTTCTCCAGCCACTATTCCAACTGTTGCAAGCTTTCCAGAAAAATATTTTATATTCATTAACCTTATTATTTCATTTTCTTCAGAACCATACAATCCTTCCAAAAAATCTGAAGTCAATATAACATCTTTAACATATTGTAGTTCAAAATTTTTCTTTCTTAAATATTGTAAGATTTTTTCTTTATATATGTATGAATCTGGTTTTATCATAAATAGACTTCTCTCATAATTATTAACTTTTAAACTATCTAGCATCATCATCATCTCTACTAGAATCTTGTTCTTTCATTTTATCTAAATATCTTAATTTTAGCTCAATCATTTCTCTTTGATGTCTATAAATATCCTCTTCTGTCCAATCTTCATATCTATGTTGAGGTAATGAATTTCTAAAAGCTGGTTTGTAATCTTTAGGCAATTTTATTCCATATTTTTCTTGATGATTAAATACATCTGACCCTTCTAGTGGCATAAATACATAATCTCTCATTATTCTTAATAGATCTTCATCTAAAATTTCTTTTCTTCTATCATAATCCTCTTTTGCCGTTTCAGCATTTTCTCCCGGTAGTCCTTGGATAAAATTACCTCTGTATGCTACTGGGGTTGGCGCATTTTCTTTTAAAATTCTTAATGCATTTTTTATTTCATCATAAGTAATTCCCTTTCTTACTGTTTTCAAAATCTTATCTGACAAACTTTCTATTCCTAAATATAAATCAATTATATTATGGGAATACATTTGTTGTACATTTTCTTTTGTAAGTCTTTTTGCTCTAGTTTGAACTATAAAATAATTTGTTGGTTTTACCTCTTCAACAGCTTTATAGAATAAATCTGCACCACCTCCTGGTGTTAAAAAGTCTGAGTCTATTATATGGATTGTAGAATGTTGTCTAAGTTTTTCTATTGTTTCCAATGTATCCTTAATTTGCTGATAGGTTTTAGATTGAATAGGTGCATGTTCAACGCAAAAACTACAACAATAATTACATCCTCTGGCTGTTTCCATATATACTTGTGTCTTATCTATATTATCTATTAAATCATATGCTGGTGTAGGTAGACTTTTCAAATCTATTTGGTTAACGCCTTCATTTTCACAATATTCGCCATCTGGCAATTTATATTTCACACCTCTACATTGTGGCAAAATCTCTTTTCCATATGTAGCTATATCTGATATTACCTTTTCCCCCGCTCCTTTTATAAATACATCAAATGGTCCATCCATTCCACACAAAGTTACTTCTGGTCCTCCGGCAAGTAACATTGCATTAGGATTTACATATTTAGAAAATTCACCAAGTAATTTACTTCTTTTTCTATTTACCGTTTTTATACTTATTCCTACCATATCTGCACTTTTAATAAGATTCTCAAACGTCTTTCTATCTAATGTCCCATCTTGCACATATTTTACATTGTGACCGTTTTCTCTGCAATAAGCTGCTATACTTAATAATCCTAAATTAGATATGTAAGGATAATCTCTAAAGTGTGTTTTTATTCCTCTCTCATTAAAATATTGTTTCATTTCTTCATTAAAAATATCTTCTTCTAATTGTTTTTCTCTATGTCTTAAGTCAACTAATAAATCTGTAACATTTTTTGTTTCATCATCTTTTGGATTAATTAATAAAATGTTAGACATAGTATCTTCCTCCTAAATTAATAAATTATGGCATAAGTATATCATTATTTTTACATTATGTCAAATTCCGGAATTGAATTAAGTGCATTTTTTCTTAGGGCTATAAAAAATTTGTATATTGCTATATAAATTTATAAAAAGACTACTAATGAAATATATAATTAATTTCATTAATAGTCTTTTTTGTATCTTACTTTTATTCATTTTCTATCTTTCATATTCTTCTACAGTATCTAAAGAATTTTTTTCATTTATTAATGGATCAATTAATTTTTCTATCTTTTCAACCCCCACAGCTTTAATAAGTGTTGATAGTGCTGGTCCCCTATCTCTAGAAATAATTAAGTTGTATAAATCTTTAAATACTACTTTTTGCCTTTCCTTTAATTCTTTCGTTCTTTCTTCATTTGGAGAACGTTTCGGAATTCCGTATATCATTTCCATTATTTCGCTTTCATCCATAGTATCATTTATTCTAGATATAAACTTTTCTATATTTTCTCTTTGTTCTGTACTCATTGCTCCAAAGTATTCTTTATTAGGTTGCTCATTTACACTAATGATGCTTTCTGGCGAATATTTTTCAGCCCAATAAATTACTTTTGACAATCTTTCTTTTAATTCTGGCGAATTTTCGACTTTTAATCCTAATTTTCTAAGCATAGACGCCATTATTTCTAAGTTTTTATTTGATGCTCCAAATACTGTGACAAGCTTATCAAATGGTATTAAGTGTTTATTATATTCCCTTCCGTCTGATATTAAAG
>CAWVJG010000002.1:0-4142 GCA_963929465.1 Bacillota bacterium | reverse complement strand
AGACATGGGGAAACAGATTGTAATAAAGAAAATAAGTATAATTGTAGATATGATGAAGATATTAATGAAACAGGAATAGAACAGGCTAAGAAAGCGGGTGAAAAAGTAAAAACATTAGATATAGACTTAATCATCTGTTCTCCAATGAAAAGGACAAAACATACTATGGAACTAATAAATGTAAATCATGTCCCAGTAATATATGATGAAAGATTAATGGAAAGAGATGGAGGAAAACTTACATTAACTTCTCTTGATGATTATCCTTGTGAAGAATATTATAATTATTATTCCACAAAATATGTCGAAGGATTAGAAACATTACCAGAACTATTTAAAAGAGTACATTCATTTTTAGATGAAATTAAAGAAATATATAAAGATAAAAACATATTACTAGTAACACATGGAGCTGTTGCAATTACCATGCAATTTTACTTTCAAAAAATACCAGAAGATGGAATGTTATTAAAAGCAGGTGGGCAAAAAAATTGTGAAATAAAAATGTATGAAATGTAAAGGAGGAACAATAATGCAAGAATTTAATTATCACTCACACACATATAGATGTGGCCATGCAGATTTAGATTTGACAGATGAAGAATATGTAGAAGCATATATCAAAATGGGATTTAAAAGAATGGCTTTTACAGACCATTGTCCAGAAAAAAACAAAATAGACAAAAGAGAAGATATGCGTATGGAATATAGCCAAAGAAAAGAATATTTAGAAAGTATACAAAAACTAAAAGAAAAATATGCTGGACAAATCGAAATACAAAGTGGTTATGAAGTGGAATATTTACCAGGAGAAGAAGAAAATTTAAAAGAATTAAAGGCTGAAACAGATAAATTGGTTTTAGGACAGCATTTTGTTTATGATGATAATAAAGAACTAAAAATACATGGAAAACATGATTTTTCAGATAAAGAATTATTAAGACATGCAGAATATATAGAACAAGCAATGAAATGTGAGATTCCAGATATTATTGCACATCCCGATATTTATATGTTAAAGAGAAAAGAATTTGGAAAAATTGAAGAAGAAGTTGCTCATCTTATCTGTAAAGCTGCTGAAAAATATGGTGTACCATTAGAAATTAATTTAAATAATATATTTGCTAAAACATATTATGAAAATCGAAAATTAAATCATAAACCAATAGAAGAACAAAGAAGAAAATTGGGAAAAGTAGTATATCCATGTAAAGAATTTTGGAAGATTGCATCAGAATACAATATAAATGTAGTATATGGTATTGATGCTCATCATAGAGGACAAATTGAATTATTTAATGAATTTGTGGAATTAGCAAATGAAATTATAGGAAAAGATATTATTGAAAAATTGAATTTTATAGATTTAAAGTAAATAAAAAAATATTGACAATATGATTTATTGAATGATAATATATATTAAAAATAAACAAAGAATAAAAAGATTTACTAGATAAAAATATAAAAATAAAACGAAAGAAGAGGGATTAATTATGAAAGATTATTTTGGATATCAAGGTAAAGTTTGTGTTGTAACAGGAGCATCTAGTGGAATGGGAGAAGCTACAGCTAGAATGCTTGTAGATTTAGGAGCAAAAGTTTATGCAATAGATATGAATGAATGTAAAGTAGAAGGAATTACAGAATTCATGCAATGTAATTTAGCAAATAAAGAAGAAATCGATGAAGTATTCAAAAAAATTCCAGAACATATTGATTCATTTTTTGGGGTTGCGGGACTTTCTGGTTCAAAAACAGATTATAGAACAACTTTTGATTGTAACTATACAGCAAATATGTATATTACCTTAAATTATTTAAAAAATAGAATGAGTAAAGGTTCTAGTATTGTTTTTTGTACTTCTACAGCTGGACTAGAGTGGAAGAAATTTAAAAGAGAACAGAACAAAGTCGTACATAGCAAAACTTGGGAAGAAGTTCAAGACGTAACTAAAAAATTGGCTTCATCTGCACCTGCCACATTTGCATATATGTATTCAAAAAGGTGTTTATCTCAATTTATATGTGAACAATCAGTAGAATTTGCAAAAATAGGCATCAGAATGAACAATGTATTGCCAGCATCAACAGATACAGGAATGAAACAAGAATTTCAAGATATGGTAGGAAGTGAAGAAGGATTAATTGCACAAGCAGGATTAGCTGGAAGACTTGCAACATCAGAAGAAATGGCATATCCAATGGTATTTCTAAATTCTGATATGGCATCATTTGTATCTGGATTAGATATGGTAGTTGACTATACAGATACATGTTTAAAAGTTTTAGGAAAGAAGAAAAACTTAGAAGCAGTGTCAGCAACAAATCCAATCATTTGTGCACTTGCTAAAAAAATGTTAAATCAATCAGCTAAAAATGCATTGAATGCAGGAAATAATTAAACAAATATGGTTTTTATTTTCAGAAAATTATTCTATTTAAAAAGTAGAATAATTTTTTTGTTTAAGATTTTAGATGCAGTGGAAGATGCAGATATGTTACTTTTAGCAACACCAGTTTATTATTTTGCAATGACGGCACCACTTAAAGCTACAATAGATAGGTTTTATTCAAGAATAGGAAAGTAAAAATATAAATTGTAATACAAAATAGTAATTTGTCGTTAGGATTACAAATTGTTTACAATATAAGATGTAACAAATTATGTAGATTTACAAAAGCAAGAGATTATGTTAAAATAGATGACAGGAAGCATTTTGCTTTACTATTTTTAGCAGGAGGAAAAGTTCATGAAGAAAAGTGCAGAGGAAATGCATGTCCAACTTTCTGATGGGCGGATAATCCCTTTGGAAAACAAGGACGACAAGCCGATTACATCAAAACTAAAGGTTGGCGAATGGTTTAGCATTGACAGACGAGTTATTAAAAAAAATAACGAGGTAATTCGTCGTAAATGCAATGAGGCAGGAAGAGGAGGTAGAGCACTTTGGGAGAGATTTAAAAAGTCGAATGAAATCGCTGATGAGAATCCCAACCAATATCCTCGCTTAATCGAAACATACATCTTCGAGCATTTTGGTGAATATGATACTGAACAGAAAATGCGAGATATATGTGAAGAGGTAGGTGATGGAATGTGTTGTGAGGTTATTTGTGATTTAGAGTTACAGATGAGAATCTGTAATGGCGAACTGGTGGATGATTTAGTCAATAAACCAGATAAACTTCAAGATGTAAGAGTTATAAAACTCAGAAATGGTGAAACTGGCTATTTTGGTGGCGGTGCTGATCACAATCTCCGTAATCCACCCGCAGCGCTTAACAGATACAATTTCGAGCGCGAGAGGAATTTCATGAGGTACAATTGTACACCGTATGCATTCCGCTTTGTGAACAATGTTTCGCTGTTTCGAGTTACTTAACCGAAGCAAATTAAACTTAAGGGGGAGTAATTTCCCCTTTAAGTTATTAAAACATGTAGAAAGTAAAAATTGTGAATAATTTGAGGTTAATACCCAAAATTGATCTCATTTATGATATTAGTAGGAGAATTTATAGTAATTTTCTTATAGAGGTTCAACAGATATTAATGATATAATATTTAACAAATTGAATCAATCATAGGATAAAATTTTAATTTATCCTACAATTTATAAAAAATACTACACAAACTAAAAAAAGTATGATAAAATATTTTAGAATTAACAAATTATAAATTTGCTAAAAATAATATAAATAAAAACAAAATCAAAGGGAGGAATTAAAATGTCTGGACATTCTAAATGGCACAACATACAAGCCAAAAAAGGAAAAGCAGATGCAGCAAGAGGAAAAATATTTACAAAACTAGGAAGAGAATTACTAATTGCTGTCAAAGAAGGTGGACCAGATCCTGCAGGAAATTCAAAATTAAAAAATGTTATTGCAAAATGTAAAGCTGCAAATATGCCAAATGATACAATTAACAATGCAATTAGAAAAGCATCAACAAGTAATGAAAATTATGAAGAAATTACATATGAAGGATATGGACCAAACGGAGTAGCCGTTATAGTAGAAGCATCAACAGATAATAAAAATAGAACAGCAGCAGATGTAAGACATGTATTTGATAAAGCAGGAGGAAACTTAGGAACAACAGGTTGTGTATCATATATGTTTAATAAAAAAGGTGTTATTGT
>CAWVJG010000001.1:0-3392 GCA_963929465.1 Bacillota bacterium | reverse complement strand
AGAAGCTACAATAGAAAAAGCATATCCAAATATTTTTGTAGTAAAATATGAGGAAAATAATAGAAATGTAACATATAGTTATACAGATGTTTTAACAAGAACAGTAGAGGTTGAAGTATTTGATGGAGATTCATATAGTCCATTAATACCACCACCAGTTAACTTAAAGAAGAAAAAAACAACAGAACTATAAACTATACGAAAGGGAAAACTTGAAAAGGTTTTCTTTTTTTTGTTATAAATCATTATTTACCTTCATATATATAAAATAAAGAAAAATGATAAGGAGGTAAGTAATGGTTGTAAATACAATAAAAGAAAATTTAAGTGTGAATAAAAAGATAGCAACTAGAAAAGAAATTGTATTTGTAGAAGGAGATGTGATTGTACCAGATGCAAAGCCAGATGTTTTAAATATAATTTGTACAAGTGGGGTAGTATGTATTTATAAAAAAGAAATTATAGATGAGAAAATAAAAATAGAGGGAAATGTAGATACATATATCATGTATATGACAGATGATAGTCAAGAACGAACACGAGGAATTAATACAAGTTTAGATTTATCAGAAGTCATCAATATTCCTAATATAACAAGTGAGATGGAAAGTAATATATGTACGAATATTAAAGAAATAGAGGCAAAGGTTGTTAATGAACGAAAAATATCTATCAAAGCAACAATTGAATTAACCATTGAAGTATATTCTAAAGAAGAGATTTCGATTGTGAATAGTTTGGAAAATACAGATGAGATTAAGATGCTACAAGAACAATTATCAGTGAATTCATTGATAGGAAATGGTGAAACAAAAATATATGCAAAAGAAAATATTGCAATAGATAATATTGATAATTTAGCAGAGATTTTAAAATTTAATGTAAATATAGGAAATAAAGATATCAAAATTAGTTATAACAAGGTTTTGACAAAAGCAGAAGCAGAAATCAAAATCGTATATTTAACAGAAGATAATAGAATCAATAAAACAATGGCGACAATACCAATTATCGGTTTTGTGGATATTCAAGATGTAAATGAAGGAAATATATGTGATACAAATTATGAAATTCGAAACATCCTTGTAAAACCAAATTCTGTAGAAGAACATTCTGTATATATTGAAATGGAAATAAATGTCACAACAACTGCATATGAAGAAAAAACAATTAATATTATTCAAGATTTATATAGTCCATCTGAAAATATTGAATTTAATAAAAAAACAGTAAGAACGATTGCTGGAAAAAGAGAAATTGTAGAAACAAGAGATATTAGCGAGAGATTGAGAATGGAAGAATTACAAGGAAGAAATATTGTAGATGTAGATGTTATTCCAAATATTATAAAGCAAAATATTATGGGAGACAAAATAATGTATAATGGAGAATTAGAATTAAAGTTTATGATAATGGGTGAAGATTTACAAGTTATGATAAAAAAAGAAAGTATACCTTTTGAATATAGCCTTGATAATATTAGTGATAGTGATAATTTAAATACTCGCACAAACATAGAAATTGGAAGTCAAGACTTTATCATTCAAGAAGGGGGAGAAGTATTAGCAAATATTCAAATGAGAATGAATACGATGTTAGATAAAAATGTAAATATCAATACAATTGATGAAGTACAAACAACTGGAGAAAGAGAAGAACAAGATTATAGTATTATTATGTATATTGTAAAAAAAGATGATTCTTTATGGAAGATAGCAAAAATGTTTGGAAGTACAGTAGATGATATTGCTAGAGTAAATGGAATTGAAGATGAAGATACCATTTTCCCAGGACAAAAATTATTTATACCTAGATATAAAAGAAAAGGCGTGAGCAGTGAGCAGACTTCTATGATAAATTATGCCTAAGATTTATTCAAGAACGAAAATACGCATTCCAAATATATTTGCAAATGTAAAAAATAAAAGAAAAATGGCTATGATAACAATTTTTATCACAGCCATTGTCATATCTGCAAAATTAATGTTAGATGCTGTCAATCCTATTTTTGATACATTATGCGAAAATGAAGCCAAAAGTTTAGCAACTATCATATCAAATGAACAGGCAACCAATGTCATGACAGAACATAGTTATGATGAGCTATTCACTGTAGAAAAAGATGCAAACGGAAATGTGACAATGATAAAATCAAATGTCATTCCCATTAATGAAATCATTTCAGATGTAGCAATCAAAATACAAGAAGAAATTAATAAACAAGGAAGGCAAGATATTCAAATCGCTTTAGGAAGTTTTACAGGTATTAAATTATTATCAGAAAGAGGACCTGGTATTAAGATAAGGATATCAACAGTGGGAAATGTAGAGACCGATTTAAGAAGTGAATTTGAAGCACAAGGAATTAATCAAACACTTCATAGAATTTATTTGCAAGTAAAATGTGAAGTAAGTATTCTAACACCATTTAAAGATATTACAAGGGATATTACAAACCAAGTATTAATTATGGAAAATGTCATTATTGGAACAGTTCCAAATACTTATTATAATATAGAAGGCATTAATAAAAGTGATGCGCTTGAATTTGTAGAATAAAGAAAGTATGAGCTAATAAAATCAGAATTGTGTATATAAAGTTCCATTCATTATATGTAGTTATATACACAATTTTTTTTTATAAAAAAGAAATTGTTACGAAAGTGGAGGTTTTTATGTTAAAAATGATTGAGTTACCATATCCATTAAATGCGTTAGAACCATATTATTCTAAAGAAACATTAGACTTACATTACAATATTTTATATAAAGGGTATGTAGATAATACAAATAATACAGAAGAAAAATTAAGACTAGCAAGAGAAAACAAGGATTTTTCTAATATAAAATGTTTAGAAAAAGATTTAAGTTTTTATGGTTCAGGTGTTATTTTGCATGAGCTATTTTTTGAAAATATGGGCCCTGCTATTCCAACAGAGCCAGATATAGAATTGATGAAACAAATCATAAAAGACTTTGGAAGTTATGAAATCTTTAAAGAACAATTTACAGAAGCAAGTAAAACAGTAGAAGCTTCACGGTTGGTGTTTATTAGTATGGGTTCCTAAATGGTCTAAATTAGAAATCTTACAATGTGAAAAACATCAAAATTTGACATTATGGGGATGCAAACCATTATTGGTTTTAGATATGTGGGAGCATTCTTATTATTTACAATATCATACCAAAAGACCAGATTATATTCAGGCTTTTTGGAATATTGTGAATTGGAATATGGTAAATAGAAGATTTAAGCAGAGGTAAGTAAGGAACATAAGATATTTTGTAATATGGTTACAGTTCATTGTAGAATGTCTGGAAAGGTATATATATTATATTTTAAGCGAGTTTCGTGGGGACCGACACGCTACATACTGTTAATAAATCAACGA